>JAGQYH010000075.1 GCA_020436175.1 Bacteroidota bacterium | reverse complement strand
CGGTGTTCATTATGTGATCAACGAAGATGAAATAGTCTTAAAGAAGGTTTTTTACACAGCAGATTCAACGTATATATTTTTACCCAATTGGATGAGAACGTATGAAGAATTGCCGTTTACCTCTAAATATTCTCCAAAGTGAAAGTGTTGAAATACATAGCATATATCATTGTTTGTACGACTGTTCTCTGTCTTTACAGCTGGATGATATTTCATGTATCCACCGGAGGGCAAGCATTAAACGGGATTAAAAAACCACTGATTAAATTTGCCAGTTTTCCGCAAAAGGTGGAAGAAATATTTAATAGCCCTGAAGTAAACAATATTCCGGTTACTTATACACCGATAGAACCGAATTTTACTCCTATCAATGAATTGAATTATGATCTGTTCGGATTGACCTCTTTTTGGAATGATGCGGAAAAGCAATGGGATATTAAAATGATCAATTTTAAGAACGATTCCGTTTTGTACCAATGGCAATTTGCTAAGAAGGATTACGATCCATATTACATTCATTTTGCCAATAGTCCGCTAAGACACATGTTGCTTTTACCCGATAAGGAAGTGGTGGGCAGATTGTCAATGTCCCCTCATTTATTCAGAATTGACTCAAATTCTAATTTTATTTGGCTCAACAAAGAGTTGGAATACCATCATTCTCTCAATCTCGATGCGGCCGGCAATATTTGGGTGGTGGCCAGTGATGTGTACAAAGAGAAAAGTGATATTCAGAAATATACCGGCGGATTGGTAAAAAATTTGGATGGACAATTGATCTCTTACAGGGAAGACTATCTGGTAAATATTGATATCCAAACCGGCGAAATTTTGTTTAAAAAGGGAATTGGGAAAATTTTGTTGGAAAACGATCAGAAGGGCATTTTGTATGGGGCCGATATTTATGACCCTTCACATGTTAATGATATTCAACCGGCATTGTCGGATACCAAATTCTGGAAGAAGGATGATCTGTTCGTGAGTCTTAGAAGCCGCTCGCTGCTGTTGATCTATCGACCGTCGACCAATAGGATTATTAAGATCATACAAGGTCCGTTTATCAGTCAGCATGATGTAGATATCCTTTCCGATCATGAGATCTCGATTTTTAATAACAACTATATTTCTTATCCCGGAAAGATTTATGATACACCGTATATGGAAATGGATTCATTGAACTCATCTCAAGTAGTGGTGTATGATTTTGAAGCAGATTCTTTTCATGTTTTGAATCAGAAAATTTTTGAAAAGTATAAGATAAGAACCTACTACCAAGGTCTTTCCCAAATATTGCGCAATGGAGATATTTTTGTTGAAGAACATCATAGTGGTGAATACTACATTGTAAATGATACCGGTGTTGTTCTAAAAAAGGTTTTCGAAACGCCGCTAGAGGGTTATGTGCATTATCCTAATTGGATCAGATTGTATGAAGATCGGCCTTTTTAGTAATTTTGGCAATTATAGAATGTGATCTGATGACTGCGATATTTTTGTATTTAGGACCGGGTTTAGGCGTTGGCACTATCGTGTTGGTTTTTGCTATCTTGGCAATTGTTGTGCTTTCCTTTGCCTTTGTCTTCTATCTTCAAATTAAGCAGCTCATCAAAAGAATTAAAAATAAAATTAAAAAGTGATCAACTTTCTGCTCTTCTTTTTAGCATCACTTATTTTTTCATTAGGCTTGATCCTTATTAGAACTCGTTTCTATCAACTTTCCGAAAATACTTTAAAGCAATTAAACACTTTATTGAATGATCAGCTGCCGGATAAAGAGAAACAGCAATTGATTCTAACCAACACTAAAACTTTACTGACATCAACTTTCGTTTTTCTTTTTAGTTTATTGGTTGTATTGGTCGCGGCTTTACTTCCATTTTTATTGTATCATTTATTGATTTCTGATCTATCAGGAGCCATTAAGGTCAAGTCAACGGTGGCGATAGTAGCTGTGTTATTCGGTGGAAGTTTGCCATTTTTATTAATGAATTTTTGGATGCCTCAAAGAAAGGATTATTCCGAGCTTTCTATGTTATTGCATCGACTAATACTCAATAACTATTACGTTTCCAAAATGCTTTTTCGATTGGATAAGCGGTTCAATAAACGTAAGTTGAAACATGCGAATGAGCGATTTGTTATTGTTTCCGGATTAGCTAGATCGGGTACTACAGGTTTGGCCACTTTATTGTCCGAATCGGAATCCTTTCATTATTTACAGTATTCCAACATGCCATTTTTATTGTGTCCGAATATTTGGAAGAAATTGAGAATGGGACAGCGACAAAATCCAAAAGAAAGGATGCATGGAGATAAGATGTTCATCTCTTACAACTCGATTGAAGCATTAGAAGAATATTTTTTTAAAGTCTTTACCAACGATGCATATATCAAAGAAAAGACTTTATTGAAGCATGATGTTGATGATGAAGTTTACGATCAATACTTACAATACCAACGTTTGATCCGATGGAAATTCGATTCACCAAGTCTCTATTTGGCGAAGAACAACAACTTAATTTTAAGATATGATTCAATGCGCCAAAAGAATAAAAGTTTCATAGCAATTTTCCTTTTTAGAGATCCCATTGAGCATGCATCTTCTTTATTGAATCAACACATTCGTTTTAGCGACATTCATTTGGAAGACCCATTTGCTTTGGAATATATGAATTGGTTAGGGCATTATGAATTTGGACTGAATCAAAAGAGTTTCCAATTGGTGGACGAATACATTAATATTTTTCAGGATCGTTTCACTCTGGATTATTGGTTGGAAACATGGGTCAACTATCATGAGTATCTGTTGAATTTTGTCGATGATGAAAACTTGATACTCATCAGTTATACAGATCTGCTGTTACAACCTGATCAATTGATTTCAACTTTAGAACAAAAACTTCAGATTACTTTTCCATTCAATGGGGTTAATTCATTTGAGAAGAGTCAACCATTGAATAAGGAAGAATGCAATGATATTTTGTTAAAACGCGCCGATGAAGTATATCAAAAGCTGCTGAGTGCAAAACTGAACACTTAACTTTTTAAGAAAGCGTTCCGGTATCGTAATTCTTTTAATTTGATTAATTTAAGAGCGCAATAAAAATCCTGCAATCTCCCATCAATTTTACAGATAAAGCAGAATAATTTTAAAGAGATATAATGAGTGAATATAAAATACCGGAGAAAGGTATCGACAAAGCATTGTTGTTGGAGCAGTTGAAAACGTATGGTTCGGATGATAAAGACTGGAAAAACGGCAAAGTCTGGAGTTTGGTGTATCATTTAGATGATGAACACAGCGACTTTATGAAAACGGTTTATACCTCCTATTTTTCAGAAAATGGCTTAAATCCGGTTGCTTTTAAAAGTTTAAAAAGGTTTGAACACGAAACTGTTCGAATGACTTTGGATATGTTGCACGGCGGTACAAAATCTGTTGGGAATATGACTTCAGGAGGCACCGGCAGCATAACGATCGCCATCAAATGCTATCGCGATTATTTTTTATCCAAACGGAAATTGATTAAAGGTGTTTATAAATTCATACAGCCGGAAATGATTTTGCCGGCATCGGCACATCCGGCCTTTAGAAAAGCAGCTCAATATTTTGGTGTAAAAGTGGTGGAGGCACCATTGGATAAAAACTTTCGAGTGGATGTAAAGGCGGTAAAACGATTGATCAACTTGAACACTATGTTGATTGTTGGATCAGCACCGTGCTATCCTTATGGTGTAATTGACCCTATTGAAGATCTGGGTAAATTGGCTAAACGAAGGAACATTCCATTGCATGTTGATGCTTGTGTGGGAGGTTTTATACTACCATTTGTTGAGGCCTTGGGTTATCCTATTCCTGCATTCGATTTCAGAGTGGAGGGCGTAACTTCCATGTCGGCGGATATTCATAAATACGGTTATGCCGCTAAAGGTGCATCCTTGATTTTGTACCGCTCTATGGACATTATGAAACATCAATTTTTTATTGACGAGAGTTGGTGCGGTGGCATTTATATTTCACCATCGCTGCAAGGAACCAAACCCGGCGGAGCAATTGCGTCGGCGTGGGCGGCATTGAAAGCCATCGGGCGAGAAGGCTATATGACTAATGCTAAATTATTGATGGAATTGACTCAATCAATGGTGGATGGTATCAATGCTATTGACGGTTTGGAGGTAATGGGACACCCGGAAGTATGTCTTATCGGATTTAGATCGAGTGATAAGAGAAAGGTTAACATTTTTGTGATTGGCGATTTAATGGAGAAAAAAGGATGGCATATTGATAGACAGCAAAATCCAAATAGTTTGCACATTTCCTTGAATCCGACACATGAGTTTGCAACTGAAGAGTATTTGAAAGACTTGAAGGATTGTGTAGCGCATGCCAAAGCGCATCCTGAATTGAAGAACGAAGGAGATGCGGCTATGTATGGAATGGTTGCCAAGATTCCTTTACGAGGCATGATCAAAAAAGAGCTGATGAGCTTAATGGAAGAAATGTATGGTCCGGAAGGCAAAATGCCGGATAATGAAACACAGGATGAAAAAAATGATATCGTCAGTAAATTGGCAAGAACCTATATAGAATGGGCAGAGAAATTAGAATCCATTTTTTCTAAATAGATCAAATTGATTATGTCCGAATATTTTTTAATTTTTACTCAACTTATAATTACTCCTAAATATTGAAAATATGAAAACCAATCGCATTTTAGCTGTTATACTATTAATGATCAGCTTATCCATGGTAAGTTGCAAGTCTACCCAACCAATCGAAATCAATACGCAAGAAGACAGAGATAATGTATTGGAATCATTTGCACAGGATGTATTTAAATTCGTTATTCAGGATAAATCATCTGTCTTGGATCGTCATCTACCAACAATAAATGTTGTTAGAGAAATGTACATGTCGGAAGTGGAGGGTAAATCTGACGAAGAGATTGAGGTCTTGATCCTTCAATTAAAAGAAAGATTGATCGAAAATGCGGAGAAAGTAAGAAAGGGTATAAAAGAATCCGGACATAACTTGAAATTGACGGAATATGCCGGTTATATTCCTTATCCTGATCAAGCCAATGGATCAGTGGAAGTAATGTCCATTCAGTTGAAAAATGGCAGCAAGGAAGGAGCAATTCCTATAACTTTTGACTTGGAAGATGGAATCGTTTATTTTTTGGAAATACTAATGACCACCAATGTCATTAAGGGAAACTAATCCGAATGAATTTAATAGTTGATGTCCAGTGTTTCTAAAGGAGCATCGCTGAAGTTAAAATTCGGATATTTTTCAAATGGAAATACTTCAAATGAATCGATATTGAACCGAATCAAGGAAGCATTGTAGTGTTTTAATCTTTCGATGTCAACAGTATCTGACAGCCAATAGGTAACAATCATTCCATCATTTGTCGGGTCATCATCGATCTTCGACAACAAATACGTTTCAAAAGGAGTACAATAAAAGTCAACGATCTTACTCATCGGTGCTTTATAGAACGGTAACACGGCTTTGTCAATATTGGCTGCCGCCATTTGACTCATCACCTTTGAATAGATGGTCATTCTGGTTTTATAAAAATCAGCATATACAATGGTTCTGTATCCTTGCATCAGCATTAATAAAATAATGATAGCCGCCACCATATTTTTTAATGGCTTTTTGATATTGACACCATACAATGCTACCGACAAGAAGGCTAAAAAGAAGATGATGGACAAGTAGATCTCATAAAACGTTTCCACCAATCCAATCTCATGAAATCGCAAATAGATAAAAGCAAAATTGACAATTACAATTGCAATCAGTGGAAGCATAATCTTCAACTTGTAATTTCTCACAAGAAAATAAAATCCTAAACTTCCTACAATTATGGCAAGGAAATAACCTCTTATCAACTTGCTGATCATTAATCGAAGCAGGTAAATATTGTAATCGTTGAGTATACCGTTGAGGGAATGCGTCATCAATATGGTTTCATATTCTGTAGCCAAAAGAATTCTTGTGATCAAGAAAAAAGCAATGGCCAACAACATTAATACCCGTTGATCTTTGAAATGCCAATATGTTTTTTGATTGCTCATCAACAAACAAGAACCATAGAATGCCAAAGCAATCAAAGGATGGGCATTCATAATGATAAACAGCAAAATGTAGGTGATAGGTTGGTTTAGTATTGACTTATTTTGACGGTATCGATAACCAATAAAGGCCCAATACACCAGAAGAAAAATTAAACCATGTTGTAGCTCTGAAATGGCTAAGTAATGCGTTTTTATGGGAAAGATAAATTGAAAAAGCAAAAGACAAATGGCCAGTGATTCATCTTTAAATACAACCAAGATCAAAATGAACGGAAGGCTATACATCAAAGCAGTATTGATGGAATAAAGCAACATGGCAGTATGAATGGAGCAACCCAATTGAGTGCCCATTACCGGCAATACGCCACTAAACAGCACTATAACTCTTTGCAAATAGTAATAGGTGCCGGTGCCGGAAATGTGAAATAAAAAATGGGCAGGGTCGGCGGCAATGATCCTTTCTTTAAAGTATATAATTGAAAATAGCAGATAGATAATCTGAAGCACTACACCAATTACTAGTAATCTACCGTTTTTGGTTGCTGCAATTTGCTTAATCTTCATAAATAGTGCACGGACTAAAATTCTAATGTACAGAACAGAACATTTGAAAAAGTACTTTCTAAAAATACAATATTAAAACTTTCAATTCTGAAACTATAATAGCTTTAGTTTTTAATCTTTACTTTTTTAGACATTAATATTTAGCGTCAAAAGTGCCATAAGGCTCATCCGAAAAATATAAATTAGGATATTGAGTGAATGGAAAACTTATAATTGAATCATTGTTTTGTCTAAAAAAACTGTTTGAATATTTATTGTAGTTTGAAATATATATAGAATCTTTTAGCAAGTAAGTTATTGTATAACCATTATTACTAGTGTCTAAATCTATAAGTGATAATAAATATGTTTCGTAAGAAACATGATAAGTGTCAATTATCTTGTCCATCGGAGCCTTATAAAAAGGTAAAACAACTTTTGTGAAATGGTTTTCTTTCATTTGGCTAAACAAATTTTCATAAATTTCAATTCTTTCGTGATAAAATTTAGAGTGATTTAGAGATCTGCCAAATTGAATAAAACTTGATAGAAATATTGTTGTTATTACTATATGTCTTAAATTTTTTTTAAAAACATTAAAGCTTAAGACTAGGATAATAATCAATAAAAATACTATTAAAGAAAGATATATTTCGTAAAAGGTACTAATGATAAAACGATCATAGAACCCTAAATATATGAGGTAAAAGTAAGCTGAAAAAATAGCAAGAATCAATAAAACTATCTTGATTGGGTAACTCTTAAATAACAAATAGAGGCTAAAAATAGTTGGAAATATAAAGGGATAATAGGTTCTGATAAGTTCGCTTAACATTACTCTAAGTAAATAAATGTCTGCTTCGCTAAACAGAAGGTTATTGAACACATTCATTAGTAAATGCGATTCATAGTTCGTCGTAAATATCAATCTAGATAGAAAATAGAAGAATAGTGCTAATGGCCATAATAAGGTCTGTTCTTTGCTCCAATAACTTATATTGTCATAAAACAGGAAAGAAGAAGTTATAAAAGCAATAATAATTAGTGGATGCGAATTCATTATGATGAACAACAAAGGATAAATTATTATCTGTTTTAATGTTGGCTTTCCATTCTTAATATAATTTGATAGTAAAGCCCAATAAAGTATTAAAAAGATTATCCCAAATTGGAGTTCGGATATGGCTAAATAATGAGTGAAATAGGGGAATGAAAATTGATAAAGAAGAATTGAAACAGCTAGTTCTTTATTTTTTAGTGCTAGTAAAATAATGAAAAATGGAATTATATACATTAATGCAATATTTAACGAATACAACATCATTATGAATTTTACTGAACAATTCATAATTGCTCCTAATGTTGGTAGTAGGCAACTAAATGGAACTATAAGACGGTTAGTAATATAAAAATCCTTTTCGCCTAAAATTTCAACTAAATACTTAGAAGAATCGGCATATAGAATCCTTTCCTGAAAGTAAACAATAGAGAAAATCAAATAGAGTGTTTGGAGACACATCCCCAAAATCAATAATCTGGCATTTTTGATTGCTGCAATTTGTTTGATAATCATAAATAGAGTGCACAGATTTGAATCCTAATGTACAAAACATTAAATAAAGCACTATCGTACTATGTACATTTTACCAAAACCGTCATTCTCAAAAAATCTATCAGCATTGGTTTTATATTGCTCAATATTTTCACCATTCAATCGAGTAAATACCTTGTAAATATAAAGTCCATTGGCCAACTTATCACCGTAGCGGTCTGTACCGTCCCAGGCATATTCTGTAATGTTTTTACCAATCTTCAATGGACCTAATTCATCAATAGTAATTTCTCTGACCACTTTTCCCGATACCGTCATGATCTGTATCTTCACTTCATCAGGAATTTCAGCACCGGTTAAAGTAAATACAAAACGGGTAGAGGTAGAGAAAGGGTTTGGATAATTGAGGAAGTTAGAAATAGACGTTTCATTGATCACTTCAAAGCTCACAATGTAATCATAGTCACCGGCATCATTGTTTCGGGCATCTTTACCCTGTACTTTTAATCGGTAAATACCATCTTGCTCGAAATTCGGATAATAGTAGAGGATGGCTTCATTCTTTTCTTCCAATTCGCTTTCATCTGCCGGAATAAACGTCACATTATCCGCTGACAGATCTATCATTACCGGTGTATTCGGATTGTCGGGATAATAAATATACAATTCAAAAGAGTTGGTGTCTTTAATAGCCAATCCTTTGTTTTCATCTTTTAGCTTAATCGTAATTTCTGGTCGCGGACTAATAATATCTCCGTCCAAAATGTGTACTCCATCGAAGGTAACATCCAATAATGGATTGATCTTATCTTCCGCTACATTTAATAGGAAAGTTGCGTAATTGTTGAAATGGAATTGTTCCGGTTGATCATTGTCGGGATTGGCTTCCAATAAAATGACATATTTACCCGGAGCGTTGATCTGATCACTGGATAAGTCAAAATTCAAGACCATCGATTCTCCTTTTTTCAATTCGCCAAAACGTTTGTAAATGTAAGTAGCAGATCCGCCCGTTCTATTCAACTGTACCCTAACCAATAGGCTGTCCATGTCCAAATCACTGATGTTTCTAATGCCTGCCTCCAAAGAAACCGATTGTCCGATATCAATAGAATCAGCGGAAATGGAATAACTTAGAAGCGGATCAACGGCAGCCTCAGGAACTTTATCATACAATACTCGCCAATGTTTCAATTGTGGAGCTGTTCGGTTAGAATCATCACGAGCATATAATTCTAATTGTAAATTCGGATATTGGTTGGCATCGATGGTTGATAAGGAAAAAACGGAATCGGTTATTCCTTCAAAAAGAGTATTGGAATTACCCTGAAGATCAATGCCTCTAACACTGACAGAAACACTGTCGAAGCTGGGATCTTCCAAGGCATAATGATCGAACTCTAAACTGTTCCAGCCTGTAGATGGGCCGATATTGACGGATTGTAATGCGCCAACATTCCAATTACCTGAAAAATAAAGCGTAGTGTCAATGATTTCTCCCAATGCTCCATGGAATTCTATGGTTTCAAAATCAGGGTTGCCTTTTTGTGTCCAGAAAAGATAAGGCCGCCCGTCTTGAATATCTCTAATTTTTGTGGCGCCAAGATCTTGTTCAAAGACTTGATAGAGATCTCTTGGAAAAAAAGGAACGTCCGTCGTCCAGGTATTGGCATTAAAACTATACGTACTACCGGCTTGTTGAGTGGAATAGACCAAAACATAGGCGCCATCGGGAATATAGTTTTCAATAAAATTCATGGCTCGTCCACGCCAAAATCTTGAATTCACTAAATAGTTCAAAGAAGCTCTTGGGGCATATATACAACTTCCCATAATGTCATCATATGTGCCGAAAGTACATTCAGGCTGATTAACATAGACAGGATGATTTCTGATCGGACTACTTTCAATATATTTCCCGGTGGCAGGATCGAATACAAAGAAGTTAAAACTGGCTTTGGAGGT
>JAGQYH010000074.1 GCA_020436175.1 Bacteroidota bacterium | reverse complement strand
TAAGGATACGATAATATGAGTTGGCCGTCCAAATGTTTCAATTATGCTTCAAAGAAAATAAACTTTAAGTAGAAATGCGAAAAGATTATGTTACAAGGGGTTAAATGTTTGTTGGATGTATGGATGTGTGGATGAATAGCTGAAAGCTATATCCATATTGTTCACTCGGCAAAAGCCGAGCGAAGGCATATTTTATTTCTGAACCTACTAACAATTCAGTGCGCCACAAACACTTAAGGTCTGCCCGGAAATATAGGTCGCCAAATCAGATCCTAAAAATGCAGCGGCGTTAGCAATATCTTCCGGTGTTCCCAATCTTTTCAGCGGGATATTCTTGATAAAAGCATCTTTAGCCTCTTCCCCTAAAGCATCTGTCATATCCGTTTCAATAAAACCGGGGGCGATGGCATTGCATCTGATATTGCGCGAACCGATCTCTTGTGCAATGGATTTTGTAAAGGCAATAATGCCGCCTTTTGAAGCCGCATAGTTACTTTGTCCGGCATTGCCTCTCATTCCAACAATGGAGCTGATGTTTATGATGGAGCCGCTTCTGGCTTTCATCATTGGGCGCATGACTTGCTTAGTTAAATTAAAAACCGATTTCAAATTAGTTTGTATCACTTCATCCCATTGTTCTTCACTCATTCGCATGATCAGATTATCTCTGGTAATGCCTGCATTGTTCACCAAAATATCAACCCCTCCCAAGGCATCTATCACTTGTTTAACCAATTCTTCTGCTTCTTGATAGTTGGCTGCATTAGATTTGATGGCCACTACTTTTCCATAAGATTGGAGATCATCAACAATCTTTTTAGCACTTTCTTCAGAAGACAAATAGGTAAAAGCCACTTCCGCCCCTTCCTTGACAAACACTTCTACAATGGCTTTGCCTATGCCACGAGATCCACCCGTTATTAGAGCTTTCTTTCCTTCTAATAATTTCATGCTTATTGATCTTTAAAGGCACTAACCGAACTTTGATGGTTCAACATGTGCTGCAAGTGAATTAGTTTTTTAGTGCTTCCACCATAGTAGTTCCAATAAAAGCCGGAGATTCCGAAACATGGATACCACATTCTTTCATGATCTTGATCTTGGCATCCGCGGTATCTTCCGCACCACCAATGATGGCACCGGCATGGCCCATTTTTCGACCTTTAGGGGCTGTTTTTCCGGCAATGAAACCTACCACAGGCTTTCTGCCATTCTCTTTGATCCATTTAGCCGCTTCTACTTCCATACCACCTCCAATTTCACCAATCATAATAATACCTTCCGTATCGTCATCCATCATCATCAATTGAACAATATCTTTCATGGAACTGCCAATAATCGGATCTCCACCAATACCAACACAAGTCGATTGTCCTAATCCGGCTTTGGTGATCTGATCAACAGCTTCATAAGTAAGTGTCCCTGATCGGGATATGATACCGATCTTTCCCGGATTATGAATAAAACCCGGCATAATACCGATTTTACATTCTCCCGGGGTAATAATACCCGGGCAGTTAGGACCGATCATCACACAATCTCTACTCTTCAAGTACGCTTTTGCTTTGATCATATCTTGTGTTGGAATGCCTTCGGTAATGGTAACAATCACTTTGATACCTGCCTCTGCTGCTTCCATGATGGCATCTGCCGCGAAAGCCGGTGGTACAAAGATCACAGAAGTGTTGGCTCCTGCTTGATCAACCGCATCCTTAACGGTATTGAATACCGGTTTATCTAAGTGTTTGGTGCCTCCTTTACCGGGCGTAACTCCTCCCACTACATTGGTACCGTACTCTATCATTTGAGTTGCGTGAAAAGTTCCTTCCTTTCCGGTAAAACCTTGTACTACAACTCTTGAATTTTTATCTACTAGTATACTCATAGTTCATTATTGTTTCGATTCATTAAGCTTTTCTGTTTTTCCAATTCTGCAATCTAAACTCTTTCGCTTCCTGCAAAAATTCAGATGCAAAGATAAAATCAGTCAGATCCTGATTATCGGTATAAAACAACTGTTCGTTATCTCCTTGCCAATTTTTTTCTCCCTGATAGAGATACAATATATTATCACCAATTCTTACCACGGAATTCATGTCGTGTGTATTGATTACCGTAGTTATGTTATATTCTTGTGTAATCTCCCGAATAAGATCATCGATCAACATGGCAGTTTTAGGATCGAGTCCGGAGTTAGGTTCATCACAAAAAAGGTATTTGGGGTTTAACACGATCGCGCGCGCTATTCCCACTCTTTTCTGCATTCCACCACTGATCTCAGACGGAAATTTATGGTTGGTATCTTTCAGTTGAACTTTAGCCAGCACTTCATTCACCCGATCCACTTTTTCAGACATGGACTGCTTGGTGAACATATCCAATGGAAAGCGGATATTCTCTTCTACTGTCATGGAATCAAATAAAGCATTGCCCTGAAACAACATGCCTATTTGCTTTCTAATCTCCTTTTTTTCATTCACCGTCATGGTTAAGAACTCTTGCCCGTCATATTTAACAGATCCCTGTTCCGGCCGCAACAACCCAACTATACATTTAATCAAAACCGTTTTCCCTGAACCACTTTTGCCAATGATCAAATTGGTTTTTCCTTTGTGAAAAACAGAATCGATTCCTTTCAGCACCTGTTGCTTACCAAAAGATTTATGAATGTTACTTATTTCTATCATAATAAAATCCAAGCTAAGATGTAATCAGCAAATAATACCATGATACTGCTTATCACCACTGCTCTTGTGCTGGCCTTTCCTATTTCCAATGCGCCACCGTATGCGTTATATCCTTGATAGCAAGAAATACTGGTTAATAAAAAGCCAAAAGTAACTGATTTTAACAGCATAACAAAAACACCAAATGCATCAAAGAAGCTTAAAACCCCTTGTATATAATCTGTTCTTAATACATAGCCGGAAAGTATGCCCGCGATCATTCCTCCATAAATTCCAATAGCCGCTGATATAATGACCAAAAGAGGTATCATGGTAATAGCAGCCAATATTTTCGGACCGATCAAATAGGCTTTGGTATACACACCCATAATCTCCAATGCATCAATCTGTTCCGACAAACGCATACTGCCTAACTCAGAAGATATATTAGAACCAACCTTACCGGCTAAGATCAAGCAGGAAATGGTTGGCGCAAACTCTAAGATCATAGACTCCTTCACTACATAGCCTACATACATCATTGGAATCAATGAATCTTGTAAATTGTAGGCAAATTGTACGGTAGATACTGCACCGATAAAAAAGGAAATGATCGCTACGATCAATAATGATCCGACACCAATATCAACCATCTGGCGAAAGGTTTCCTTCCAATACATGGAAATTCGCTCCGGCCTTACAAACAAAGCCTTCAACATGTAGATATAACTACCGATATGATAAAAAGGTCCCAACTATTGTTATTTCGTCTTTTAGTCGGCTAAAATACTTCATTTAAGGTTTAATAGCCGTTTCATTAAGAAAAAAGCTGATTAAAAATTATAATCAGCTTAAAACACCTAATTTTGCGTAAAGAAACGAAGGGTAATGCAATTCGCCAAATAAATGATCGACGGACTAATAACATAGTTTTCGAATGATTATTTAAGGCTTCAAAAAAAATGGTTCAATCCAACATTCAAAACGCTTCTTTGGAATTTATTCCTTTAATCGACAATGATAAATATGAATTTAATAGTTACCGGTGCATCAAGGGGAATTGGCAAAGCCATTCTATTAAAATTTGCAGCCGAAGGTTATAATCTCGCCTTTTGTTCGCGGAACATAAATAACCTCAACGCCCTAAAAGAAGAGCTTTTTGCTGTTAACAAAGACATTAAACTTTATTTTGAAAGTTGTGATATGTCAAACAAAATGGAAGTAGAAGCCTTTGCTAAAAATGCTTTGGCGGCATTCGGTCATTTTGATATTGTCATTAACAATGCCGGAATCTTCTTACCGGGAGAGATCAACAATGCAGAGTCGGGTGACCTTGAAAAAATGATGGATACCAATCTTTTCAGTGCGTATCATTTTACGCGGGCTTTATTGCCCGGTTTACAACAACGACGCAAGGGTCATATTTTCAATATTTGCTCAGTAGCCAGCTTGATGGCCTACCCTAACGGCAGTTTATATTCCATCACTAAATTTGCGTTGTTGGGTTTTTCCAAATCTTTGAGAGAAGAGATGAAAGACAAAAATATCAGAGTTACTGCTGTACTGCCCGGTGCCACTTATACCGATTCCTGGCAGGGCATCGATCTTCCGGAAACCAGATTTATGAAAGCATCAGATATTGCTGAAACTATTTTTAATGCTTATCAACTGAGTGATCGAACCGATATTGAGGAGATCATCTTACGACCTCAATTGGGCGATATTTAACATTTCTATCTTTGAAAGAAATCAAATATTCAAATTTTATCTTGAGATAATATACTCCTTAAAAAAGACTAGCTATATTTAGGGATACTACAACAACTCACAATTAATGGAAACGATCGCCACCAAACCTATACCCAAAGTTCCCGGATTCCCGGTTTTAGGCAACACCAAACAATTGCTAAATGATCCTTTGGAATTATGTGTACAGAGCTATCAAAAATACGGACCGGTCTTTAGGATCAGCTCTCTTTTTGATGATATTGTTGTATTGGCAGGTCTAGAAGCAAATCAATTTTTAGATCAGCGGGGAGATGAATTTTTAACGGCAGAAGAAGTTTGGGGCGCTTACAGTAAAGAACTTAACGCCGACAATAATATGATTGCCATGCGCGGTGATAATCATCTAAAGATGCGAAAAATCACCAAGCGCGGATATTCTCCTGTGATGTTCATGGGAAAAGAAAAAGCTTCTTTAGAAGCGTTGGATGAGTCCTTTGAAAAGCTCTGCCAATCTAAATCGGTAAAAGTTTTAGAGGTAGTACAAAATATGACCATAGATCTTTTAGGATTGTTGTTGGCTAATCACAAACCAACCGGTTACGAAAAAGACATCAAATATTTTTTAAAGGTAGTGTTGAATGTAACGGTGATTAGAATGTGGCCTAAGCTGTATCTGAAACACCCCAGATATTTAAAAGCGAAAAAAAGGATTGATGAATTGGCCAAGAAAGTATTGGCTTATAATCAAACACATGAGCATGATCAACCTAATTTAGTGGACGACATTATTGCAGCCATTGAAAACAAGGAAATAGAACTATCGGATGCTGATATTTCTTTGATGATGTTAACTCCCTATACCGCAGGTATTGATACGGTGGCTAATAATGTTACCATCATGATCTATCAATTAATGAACATGCCTGAACTCAAAGCTAAGGCAAAAGCAGAAGCAGACGAGTTCTTTAAAGAAGGTAGTTTTGACACCAAAAATTTGAGAAAACTGGATGTGATGATGCGGATTACCATGGAGACCATGCGCCGATATCCCATCGCGCCGGTTGTGCCCAGAACGGCAGTTGATGATTTTGAATATGAAGGCTATACTATTAAAAAAGGGCAATTGGTTTATATGGCACAAGGTGTAGCCCATTTTGATGCTTCTATCTTTAAGAATCCTTATCAGTTTGACATTGACCGATATTTACCGGATCGAGCAGAGCATAAGACCAAAAGTGCGTGGAGTCCGTTTAGTTTGGGCGACCATAAATGTTTGGGTAATCGTTTGGGAGAAGTAATGGTATGCTTGATCACTTCCTATATGTTGCATCAATTGGATTTTGAAGCCGTGCCAAAAGACTATAAAATGAAGTTCTCTGTTTTACCTACACCGGGACCGGATCATGGGTTCAAAGCCAAATTCTGGAAAAGGCAAAATTAGATTTAACTATTTCCCACCAAAATTATCTTTATTAAAATACCAATATAAAAGCGCACCTCCCATTAACAAAAAAGGAGCTGTCAACAAATACAAAATGCCGTCATTTAATCCTGCTCTAACATCTGAATCGCCGGCGGATAATTTACACATCGGGCACTGAGCCATAGTGGTAATAGTTGGCAAGAAGAGCATTACCAACATCACTAATTTTATACTGATATTTTTCATTTTAAACGCCATAATGTGGAGCCATAAACAAATATACGACAACGCCGGAAATAGTGACGTATAACCACAAGGGAAATGTCCATTTTGCCAGCCTTCTGTGTTGCGGTATCTGATTGTCAATTGCCTTATAAAAAGTAAATAAGATCAGCGGTAAGATCAATGCCGAAAGTACAATATGCGAGATCAAAATAAAGAAATATACATTTCTAAGCGGTGCATCAGCAGGATAAGGAGTCGCAGGATGCAATGTTTTTGCTACCACATAAGAAATCAAAAATATTGCGGATAAAAAAAATGCTGCCAACATACTGAATCTATGTTGCTTGATCTTTTTGTTCTTTATAAAGTAGATTCCGGTAATGATACAAAGTGTCGCCAAGGAATTCAAAATGGCATGAAACCTTGGAAAAAAGGTAACACTGGTATTGCTGGCCAAGGAAGGTTGTATGGTTAACAAGCCGGCTACTAATGCGGGCACTGCAATAGAAATGATAATAATTAATATAGTCACGTTCTTATCTCGCATGACAAGTCTTACTCTTTATTCTTTTTCTTCTTTTCTTTAGGCGGCATGATCACATAAGAGATCAATAGCTTTTTGGTATCGTTGATACATCGTTGTACTTCCTCTTCTATCGTTCCGTCATAAAAACCTCTTACTCTGCCTTCCTTATCTACCAATACAAAATGCTGATCATGGATGAAGTCATTGGGACCGCCATCTCCGGGAATGGTGGCACTGATCAGATAACTGTATCTGGCCATATCGTATAATTCCTTCTTCTCTCCCGTCAATAACAACCACTTCTTTGGATTCACATCATACCGTTCTGCATACTCATAAAGTTTAGCGACTGAATCTCTCTCCGGATCAACTGTATGTGAAAGAAGCATAACATGAGATTCTGCCATAAACTCCTCTTGAATCTTTGCCATATTTTTAGACATATCGATACAGATCGTAGGACATTCGGTAAAAAAGAAATCGGTGATCAAAACCTTATCTTCAAGGATATCATTCGTAATGGTATCTCCTAGATGACTAACAAACTTGAAATCAGAAATGGTATGGAACAAAGTATCCTTGAAAACCTTACCGGTTGCAGTATCGATCTTATCGACCAATTGCCGATCACCGGCAATCATTAAAGTATCTACTGTTGGTCGTGGTTTGGTGATCCAATAATAAGCTAATCCGAAAGGTACAACTAGAATAATAAAAACAGCAAACAGTGTTGCCCATTTATGTTTATCCATTTTTAGGATATTTTATTGCCCGAAGCCGCCCAACGTCTTCATATGGTTCCATGCGTTGGCTTCGTGCATGAAAGCAATAATTGCCCAAACCAAAAATATCAATGGCACGCCAAGCGATACAATCAATACTTTCTTTTCATGACGCAAGTGCATAAACTCTGCGATAATATAAAATGCTTTACCTATAGAAGCAATGATGAAAATAATATTCAAAACAATTCTCGGACAGATCGCCTGAAAACCAGGAGAATAGATATGAAGCATTGCAATAGCTACTTCAAAAATTGTGATTATGGATAGAATTACTGTTACTCTCCAAACTGTGCTAACATCCTTTTTATAAGTGGCATCATCCATGTGTGCTCCCATATCAATTTATTTTAAGTGCTTAAAGCTAATTTTTAATTTTCTATAATAAGTAGAAGGCAAGAAATACGAATACCCAAACCAAATCTACAAAGTGCCAGTATAATCCTAATTTCTCAACCATTTCATAGTGACCTCTTTTGTCGAATGCTCCATTGGCTGCCATTGAGAAACCCCAAACATTAAAACAAACCCCACTGAAAACGTGAAATCCGTGAAATCCTGTAATACCAAAAAATAATGCGCCGAATGTAGAAGGACCAGGTGTAATGCTTTCATTCCAAACTCTTACACCATCCACCATCATATAGCCGTACTCGGTTAATCCTTCAGCATTTTTACCAAATGGATTGAATTGAGGCGTTAAACCTTGGTGAATCAAGTGCGTCCACTCAATTGCTTGACATCCTAAGAACGCCAATCCACCAACAATACAAAGTGCCATCCAGACCAACACACCATTTTTATTCATTCTATGACCTTCTTGTACTGCTCTCACCATGAAAACGGAGCTTAAGATCAAAATGAATGTCATGATCGAAACAAACACTAAAGGTAAATGCATACCATGAAAACCCGGTACTGCATTGAACACGTGGTTCGGATCCGGCCACCAAGGTTTACTTACTCTGGTTGCTCCATAAGCAATCAGTAATGCAGAGAATGTAAATGCATCTGATAAAAGGAAATACCACATCATGGTTTTACCATAACTGATTCCCATCGGATCTTGACCACCGCTCCAAGTATCTATCGCTTCAGGAGCTTCGTAAGATGTATCAACTGTTTCTAATGTTTCAGACATTGATAATTTCTATTTAATGATTGACATTTAAGAAAATAAATAAGTATAACCAAAGCAAACCCATAAAATGCCAGTACACTGACAACAGATCTGTTCTGATTTTTAGCTTATCAGATTCCTTATTCAAATATGTATTGTTACTCTTCTTGAAAATAAAAAATGATCTTATGACAGCCGGAATAAAAAACATCAAGCCACCAAAAACGTGTAATGCATGAGCACCGGTGATTACATAGAAGATGGAATTTCCATTTCCACTACCACTAAGGAATACCCCTCTGCTCATCAACTCTTGCCAGCCCAGCCACTGCATTAAGCAAAATGCCAATCCTAAGCCAAGTGTTAATATTAATCCTAATCTTAAAACCTTAACGTTGTTCTTTCTATTCGCCATGTGTGCCATCATCATTGACATACTACTAATGGCCAATATTAAAGTACTTACCCAGAAAATTGAAGGCATTTCAAAATAGCTCCAAGTTTCTTTTGCCTTGTAAATAATGTAATAACTGGTTAATCCGGCAAAAGTCATGGATAAACTAACAATAGCCAATCTCATTGTAAAGCGCTGTGCTTTATGACTATTTGGATTATTGTCGGTATTAAATGTTACTACTGTACTCATCTTAAATTTTATCTGCCACTAAAGCGATCAAGGTAACCGGTATATAAATAAATGAGGCAAACATCAATTTCTTTGCACTCTTGTCACTTAAGTCTATAACTAATTGAATTCCACATTTTAAGAAATATAATCCCGCCAATGAAATTACGATCAATGATACGATACCGCTAACCCCTAATATAAAAGGCGTAGCTCCCGCCAAGATCAGCAACAATAAGTAAGGAATATTGTGGTATGCAGAAGCCCTGTCTTTTTCGCCATTGGCCGGTAGTAATCGATAATCTGCTTTGGCATAATCATGGTTCATCAACCAGGCAATCGACCAAAAATGAGGCATTTGCCAAATAAACTGAATACCAAACAAGGTAAATGCAATCAAAGATAATTCTCCCGTTGCTGCAGTACAACCAATCAACAATGGCATTGCTCCGGGCACCGCTCCAACAAATACTGCTGCCGCTGATATCTTCTTAAAAGGTGTATAAATAAATGCATAAGAGATCAAAGCTAATGCTCCTAATAAACCACTTAACGGATTGAAATGAAAGCCCAAAATAGCAATACCGGCAGTGCCTAAAACACCTGCTAGTAATACCGCTTCATAGGTAGACATTCTCTTGGTAGCCAAAGGTCGATCATTGGTTCTATCCATTAATCTGTCTTCTTTCTTTTCAATTACTTGATTAATCGTGTTAGAAGCAGCAGTAACCATCCATCCCGCCAAGCCTAACAAAATGACGTTCATCCACTGAATGCTTCCTTCCAATACAAATACATAAGCCATAACAGCTGAAAATACTACTAATGAACTCAAACGCATTTTTGTCAATTGCGCATAGTCCCTTAGCTTAGCTTTAGCCGCTAACTGCCATGTAAGTTGATATGTATTGGTTCTACTCATTCTTTAGTAAGTATGTCCTTCGTCAGCCATTTTCTTTTTCTCCTCCTCAGTGTAAGGTACTGTTTGAGGAATGAAATCTTGCTCATCATCATCGTATCTACTGTAATCATAAGGCCATCTGTACACTTCAGGAATAGCTCCGGGCCAGTTACCATGT
>JAGQYH010000073.1 GCA_020436175.1 Bacteroidota bacterium | reverse complement strand
TGTGATGGATGCGCACTATGATGCCTATTTCAATGCTCCCGGGGCAGATGATAATGGTTCGGGAACGGTGGCTTTTCTGGAAGCGGCACGAGTGTTGTCGCAATATGATTTTGACAAATCTTTAGAGTTTATTGGATTTGATCAGGAAGAGAATTATTTGTTAGGCAGCATCAATTATGCTTTTTTTGGAGGGATCGAACCCTGGAAAAATATTGAAGGAGTATTGAATTATGAAATGATCGGATTCTATTCTGACGAACCGCAATCTCAAGTCTTTCCGGAAGGATTTGATCTATTGTTTCCAAGTCAATATCAGCAATTGGTAGAGGATGATTTCAGAGGAAATTTTATCTTCTTGGTAGGCAATGCCAGTTCTATTCATGTAGTTAATGCATTTGAAGAAGCCACTAGTAATTATGTACAAGATCTCAAAGTGATCAGCGGAATTGTTCCATTGAACGGTTTAATTGCCCCCGATCTATTGCGTAGCGACCATGCTCCTTTTTGGTTTAGAGGCGTTCCGGGCATCATGATTACCGACGGTGCCGAGTTCAGAAACCATGATTATCATACCACCAATGATGTGATCGAAAATCTGGATTTTGAATTTATGGCGAATGTTACAAAAGCTTGTATGGCGGCCATGATTGAGTTAGCCGGTATCAGACATTCCACTGCTTTAACCTTTGTGGTAGAAGAGGTAGTAATCACAAGTAATTCAAACTTACAAGATGATTGTCAGATGGAGATTTATCCCAATCCCGCAAGTCAGTTTATTACCATTAATATGAGTAATTGTTATAATCGGGGAGCCAAGGTTAATGCAGCGATTTATGATCTTACGGGCAAATTGATGTTTTCGGACGAATTGTTAGCCTCTAATACAACCATTAATATCAGCGACTTGAGTTGCGGACAATATACACTCGAAATGAGGTCTGAAGGCAGCCTAAAAACCCATAGTTTTATAGTGCATTAATACACTTAGTTGTAGTCATGTGGCATACGATTCCAATTGATAAAATTCCGGAAGAAGGAAAGGTTAAACGCGTTATAATGAATGGTCATAAACTTTGTTTCGCCACTATTAACGGTTTTGTTTATGTTTTGAAAGACAGTTGTCCTCATGCCTTGGCCAGTTTAGGAAGAGGGCATTTGGAAGGCGACTACGTCGTTTGCCCTGCACATCGGTTAAAATTCAGTATGGTTACAGGGAAGGATAAAGATGGTATTGGATATGAATGCACGATCTATGAAACACGGTTTAAAGACAATGCTTGGCAAATCAAGTTGTCGAAAGACAAATTTGGTTTTTGGTAAATCTTTATTTTTTTCCCTATCCACACATCCACACATCCAAAACTTCAAAAAATCTTACCTTCGCGCCAATGAGTGATTTAAGTAAGAGAGATCAGAAAGTGGTTTGGCATCCATTTACTCAAATGAAGAATGCCAAGTTACCTATTCCGATCGTACGAGGAAAAGGAGCCCTGTTATATGACGAGCAAAACAATGAATATATTGATGCAGTGGCGTCATGGTGGGTTAATGTTCATGGTCATGCACATCCTTATATCCAAAAGAAAGTAAGCGAACAGTTGCTCACATTAGAGCATACCATTTTTGCAGGATTCACTCATCCCTGGGCAGTTGAACTGGCAGAAAGGATATTAAAAATCAATCCGGCCGATCATTCAAAAGTTTTTTTTTCAGACAATGGTTCCACCGCCGTGGAAGTGGGAATAAAAATGGCGCTGCAGTATTGGTGGAATAAGGGTGTCAACAAAACTAAGGTGATCGCTTTTGATAATGGTTATCATGGTGATACTGTTGGAGCGATGTCGGTGGGTGGAAGAGGCGTTTTTACGGCTCCTTTTGACAGTATTATGTTTGATGTAATCCATATTGATGTACCTGATGGCAGTAATAACAGCCATGTCATTCAACAATTCAGTGAGCTAGTGGCGTCCGGAGAAGTAGCAGCATTCATTTACGAACCGATGATTCAAGGGGCTGGAGGAATGATTGCTTATGATATGGAGGGCATGAACCAATTGATGAAAATTGCAAGATCAAATGAAGTGATCCTGATTGCAGATGAAGTGATGACGGGATTCGGTAGAACCGGTAAAATGTTTGCATCAGAATATTATGAGGTAATGCCGGATATCATGACGCTCTCTAAAGCCCTTACCGGCGGCACTATGCCATTGTCATTGACTACCTGTAAAGAATATATTTTTGATAATTTCATTTCTGAGGATAAACTGAAAACTTTTTTTCATGGCCATTCTTATACCGGTAATCCAACGGCTTGTTCCGCGGCGTTGGCTAGTTTAGACCTAATGGAAAATCCGGATTTTAAGGATAACATCACCAGAGTTCATCAGCAACATCAAAAATTTGCCACCACGTTACGATCCATCTCTAATGTGAAGAATATTAGATTGGTAGGCACCATCATCGCCTTCGATGTGATCACTGATGAAAAAGACAGTTATCTCAACAACATTCGTGATGTTTTGTATGATGCTTTTATCGCGCAACGAGTTATTCTTCGGCCATTGGGCAATACCGTTTATATTTTGCCGCCATATGTCATCACAAACGATCAATTAGAGAAAGTGTATAATGTAATAATAGAAGTTCTAAGTAGTATCCATAATAAGGGCTAATCCATTTTGTCTGCATAAATTTTACTTTTTCATTGGAACCAAAAATTTAACAACACTTTAATTGGCTTTTATGGATCAAAAAATTACATTTACATCATGACGATTAACATTACATGGCATATTTGGTGGAATTCTTTACACAAAGGAAGGTGAACTAGTATGCCGTTATAATATAAATTGAGGCTCGCTTTTCACAGGCGAGCCTTTTTTTTAATAATTATGTTTAAAAAGAATAAGAAGCAATAGAATCAGAATTTTAAAGCAGTGAAAATAAACTATCAATACAAAAAAATACTGTCGGATACACTCACTCCGGTAAGTGCTTATCTCAATGCAAGGGATCAATTTCCTAATGCCATCATGCTGGAAAGTTCTGATTATCATGGCGAGGAGCACAACATAAGTTATATCTGTATTCAACCATTGGCAGGCATTCAAATAAAGAATAATACCCTAAAAATTCAATATCCCGGACAATCGGCACAATCCTTCTCCACCGAGTCGATTGTGGTGGCTGATAAGATCAATGAATACATTAGTAGTTTTGAGAATACTCCGGTTGATGTGCCTTTTATACATGGTGGTTTGTTCGGTTATATGACCTATGATGCCATTCAATATTTCGAGGATCTGAAATTTAAAGACAAAACGCCTGATATTCCGATATTGGACTATTCCGTTTATGAATTTGTGATTGCTTTCAATCATTTTAATAATGAGCTCTATGTGATCAAGGCCATTTTTGATGATCAAGCTTCAGGACCATCAATAGATGAGGTCATTAACATACTGAAGAAACCAACCGGCGATACTTATAGATTTAAAAAAATAGGAGATAGAGCCTCGAACTGTACGGATCAACATTTTCTGGATATGGTTGAAAAGGGTATTCATCATTGCCAAAGGGGAGATGTCTTTCAAATTGTATTTTCTCGTGCCTTTCAACAAAACTTTAAAGGTGATGAGTTTAATGTATATCGGGCTTTACGGTCGATCAATCCTTCGCCATATCTGTTTTATTTTGACTATGGAAGTTTTAAATTGTTTGGTTCTTCACCGGAAGCTCAATTGATCATCAAAGAAGGAAAAGTAACCATCCATCCGATTGCCGGCACATTTCGCAGAACCGGTGATGATAAAAGGGATGCTGAATTAGCCATAGAACTATCCAATGATCCTAAGGAAACTGCCGAACATGTTATGTTAGTAGATCTGGCACGAAATGATTTGAGTAGAAATGGAAAAAATGTTCAGGTAGAGGTGTATAAGGAAATTCAATACTTTTCTCATGTTATACACTTGGTATCCAAAGTGACCAGTACTTTTCATGAAGGTGCCAATAAAGTCAAGATTATTGGCGATACTTTCCCGGCAGGAACATTAACCGGTGCACCGAAATACAGAGCCATGCAATTAATCGATGAGAATGAACGAACCGCACGAGGATTTTATGGTGGATGCATTGGTCACCTTGGTTTCAATGGCGATTTTAATCATGCCATCATGATCAGAACTTTTAAAAGCAGCAATAATCAGTTGAAATACCAGGCAGGTGCCGGAATTGTGGTAGATTCAAAACCGAAAAGTGAACTGCAGGAAGTAGAGAATAAATTAATGGCTTTGAATAGAGCGATATTGTTAGCGGAAGAACTTTAAATGATAAAAGCAGAATAGAAAAGATGAAAATTTTAATGCTTGATAATTACGACTCCTTCACCTATAATCTGGTGCATATCTTTGAATCATTAGGAGTAAAGGTGGATGTGTTTAGAAACGATAAGATCAGTTTGGATGAGGTTGGACAATACGATCATATTGTTCTGTCACCCGGACCCGGTTTACCTGCTGAAGCGGGTATCTTATTGGACGTTATTAAACAATATGCGCCTACCAAAAAGATCTTAGGTGTTTGTTTAGGTCATCAGGCCATTGGAGAAGTATTTGGTGGTCGCCTGATCAATATGAACAAAGTGGTTCACGGTAAATCAAAAAACACGAAGGTAATTGGCGACGATAAATTATTTAATGGCTTGCCGGTGGAATTTGAAAGTGGAAGATATCATTCTTGGGTGATTGATGAAGGCACTATCCAAGATCCTTTGATCATTACAGCAGTGGATGATGATGGTTTTGTAATGGCCATAAAGCATAAGGAATACGATTTACACGGCGTTCAATTTCATCCTGAATCTGTTATGACAGGGTTGGGAAAACAAATGATGGAAAACTGGTTAAGAAGTTAATTTTGAAAAAGTGGGTAATTAAGATCATTTAATAAATATCATTCAGACATTTTGAAACAGATTTTACAAAAATTATTTAACTCGGAAACACTTTCGCGAGAAGAAGCAAAAGCAATTTTGATAAGGGTAGCGAATGCGGAGTTTAACGATGCACAGGTGGCTGCTTTTTTAACCGTGTTTAATGTGCGGAATATCACTATCGATGAATTTACCGGGTTTCGGGAAGCTATGTTAGAGTTGTGCGTACCCGTTGATTTAGGAAATGTAAGAACAATGGATCTGTGTGGCACCGGAGGTGATGGGAAAGATACTTTCAATATATCAACAATTTCCAGTTTTGTTGTAGCTGCATCCGGTGTTAAAGTGGCCAAACATGGTAATAAAAGTGTCTCTTCAAAATGTGGGTCGAGTAATGTTTTGGAATATTTAGGAGTGCCTTTTTATTCTTCGGCAAAAGAGTTGAGCGATCAGTTATCTACTAGTGGAATATGCTTTTTACATGCACCTTTGTTTCATCCGGCCATGAAGAATGTCGCACCGGTACGAACGGCATTAGGAACTAAAACTTTTTTCAATATGCTGGGACCTTTGGTCAATCCGGCTCGTCCACAGGGGCAAATGACAGGCGTTTTTAATACCGAAGTAGCTCGATTGTATTACTATGTTTTGCAGGAGGTTGGTATTGATTTTTCCGTAGTATATGATCTAAATGGCTACGATGAAATTTCATTAACCGGTCCGGTGAAGATCTATGATTCGAATGGTGAATCACTATTAGAACCATCCGATTTTGGTTTACCTACTTACCAACCTAACGATATATTAGGTGGAAATGATGTGGCCTCATCCGCTGCGATCTTTTTGGAAATTTTAGGCGGTAAAGGTACAGCAGCACAGAACGATGTGGTGGCTGCCAATGCCGGTTTAGCTATCGCCACCTATAATAACATAGCATTAAAAGATGCGGTGATGGAAGCATCTGAAATGTTGAAGTCAGGAAAGGCCATGGCAGTCCTTAACTCTATAATCGGAAAAAATGAGTAATATTCTAGAAGATATAATCGCTTGGAAGGCAGCAGAAGTGGAGATCGCAAAACAAAATACTGCCGTTGATCAATTGTTAACCGGCGACTATTTCAAACGCACTTGCTTTTCATTAAAAACAAGACTTTTAGAAGCCAAATCTTCCGGTATTATTGCAGAATTTAAGAGAAGATCGCCCTCTAAAGGAATGATCAATGAAACAGCAATGCCGGAGGAAGTGGCCGTTGGTTACCGAAACTCAGGTGTGAGTGGCATGTCAGTGTTAACGGATTCCAAGTTTTTTGGCGGAAGTTTTCTTGATTTTAAGAAGGTTAGAGCAACAGCGGATTTACCGCTGCTAAGAAAGGATTTTATCATTGATGAATATCAAGTGTATGAAACCAAATCAATCGGAGCGGATGTCATGCTATTGATCGCAGCCAATTTAGAAGTTAAACAGTGCCACCAATTGGCGGCTATTGCAAAACAACTTGGATTAGAAGTTTTGTTAGAATTACACGAGGAAAGAGAATTGGATCACATTTCAGAGGATATTGATATTGTTGGCATCAACAACAGAAACCTTAAAACATTTACAGTCGATTTGGAACATTCCATCCAATTAGCCAAAAAAATTCCGGATAACTTTGTAAAGATCTCCGAGAGTGGAATTGGCAATCCTTTGGATATTGTCATGCTTAAACAACAAGGTTTCAAAGGATTTTTAATTGGTGAAAATTTTATGAAAACCAATGATCCGGGAGCGATGTGCAAGGAATTTATTGACCAAATCAAAGCCGGTGAAAATTAAGATCTGTGGCATAAAATACCAACGTGATTTGGAAAGTATCATTCCTCTGCAACCTGACTATCTGGGTTTTATCTTTTATCCGAAATCTGCAAGATGTATGCGACAAACTCTGTCGACGGATGATGTTAAGCTTGTCCCGAAGTCCATCAAAAAAGTAGGGGTATTTGTAAATGAAGATATTACCGAGTTGTTGAAAATGATCAAATCTTACCAATTGGATGGCATTCAATTGCATGGTGATGAATCGCCTGAATATCTCTCTGAACTTCAAAATATACTTAAAGATGTTCACTTAAAGGTAGAAGTGATTAAGGCATTTGGGATCGATCCTGCTTTTGATCTGCAAAAATTAAATGATTATAAACAATATTGCAATTACTTCCTTTTTGATACAAAAACCCCTAAATATGGTGGCAGTGGTTTGCAGTTTGACTGGAATTTAATTTCTGATTACGACAATGAATTATCACTTTGGATGAGTGGAGGAATGGATGTGGAAGATGTAAAAAAATTAATGTCAGTGGTGCATTTGAATATGGCAGTGATAGATATGAATAGTAAATTGGAGACAGAACCCGGAGTAAAAGATATTGTTAAAGTGAAGAAGGCTATTGATGAAGTAAGAAATCAAAGCAAGTAAATGGCGCTTTAAAGCTGAATTATGACTTACCAAGCAAATAAATACGGATATTACGGTCAATATGGAGGAGCTTTTATTCCTGAAATGCTGCACAACAATATTGAAACGCTTCAAAACAAGTATCTCAGCATAATTGAGTCTGAAGCCTTTAAAAAGGAGTTTAAAAGTCTTTTAAAGCATTATGTTGGTCGCCCGACGCCATTGTATCTAGCCAAACGGCTATCAGAGCGATATAATACGACGATCTTTCTGAAAAGAGAAGACCTTTGCCATACCGGTGCACATAAAGTGAATAATACCATTGGTCAGATTTTATTGGCTAAAGCATTGGGTAAGACGCGAATAATTGCCGAAACCGGTGCTGGTCAACATGGTGTGGCTACTGCAACGGTTTGTGCGCTAATGGGAATTGATTGTGTGGTATATATGGGAGCTGTCGACATTGAAAGACAAGCGCCCAATGTAAAAAGAATGAAGATGTTGGGAGCGGAAGTCAGACCCGCTAATAGCGGCAGTAAAACATTGAAAGACGCCACCAACGAAGCCATGAGAGATTGGATCGCCAATCCGAATGATACGCATTATATCATTGGTTCAGTAGTCGGACCGCATCCATTCCCCGATATGGTGGCTCGTTTTCAATCGGTGATTAGTGAAGAAATGAAATGGCAGCTAAAGGAACAAACCGGGAAAGAAGATCCTGATTATGTAATAGCATGCGTAGGTGGCGGAAGCAATGCCGCAGGAGCATTTTATCACTATTTAGACAATGATATCGTTCAATTGATTGCCGTTGAAGCATCGGGATTAGGAGTAGATTCAGGGGAATCGGCGGCCACCACCATTTTAGGCAAACCGGGTGTTTTACATGGCAGTAAAACACTTTTTATGCAAACGGAAGATGGTCAGGTGATTGAGCCGTATTCCATTTCGGCCGGATTGGATTATCCTGGTATCGGACCGGTGCATGCCAATTTGTTTGAAACCGGCAGAGCAAAATTTTTGCATGCTACGGATGAGGAGGCCTTAACCGCCGTTTTAGAATTAAGCAGATTGGAAGGCATTATACCTGCTTTGGAAACCGCTCATGCATTGGCGGTCTTAAAGAATATGGATTTTAAGCAGGAAGAGGTTGTGGTGGTGAATATATCGGGGCGTGGAGATAAGGATTTGGAGACGTATATCAAACACGGATTAGATAAAAAATAGGGAATGAATCGAATTCAACAACTTTTTGAAAAGAGGAACAAGAACATCCTTAATGTTTTTTGTACCGCCGGATATCCGAAACTGAATGATCTTGTACCTATTGTAGAAAGCTTGGAAAAATCCGGTGCCGATATTGTAGAAATAGGTATTCCTTATTCCGATCCTTCCGCGGACGGTCCGACCATCCAATACAGCAATGGAGTGGCCTTAAAAAATGGAATGAACTTAAAATTATTGCTGGAACAACTAAAAGATATCAGGATGACAGTATCCATTCCTCTTATATTTATGGGCGATATCAATCCAATTCTTCAATTTGGTATGGAAGCTTTTTTGCAAGCATGTCAGACAATAGGCATAGACGGTGTCATCATTCCTAACTTGCCATTAAGAGAGTACGAAGAAATGTACAAGCCGTTGTTCGAAAGGTATGAACAAAGCAATATTTTCTTGATCACGCCACAAACCAGTGAAGAACGGATTAGAAAGATCGATCGCCTGACCAATAGCTTTATTTATGTGGTGTCCACTTATGCCATTACCGGTGGACAGTTGGCTGTAGATGCCCAGGCAGATTACTTTAACAGGATAAAAGCCATGAATTTGAATAATCCTACATTAATTGGATTTGGAATTGGCGATCATAATTCCTTTCATGCGGCCTGTCAATATTTGAATGGAGCCATCATTGGCAGTGCGTTTATCAAAGCATTGGATGGCAGCAACGATGTTAAAGTTACCACCGAAAAATTTGTAAAGTCGATTATCAATTAAAGAGATTTGCACTTGAAGTTGTTACGTTTCAAGAAGAGGTAAAACAAAACAGATGAAAATAGCCATCATAAAATACAATGCAGGAAACATCACCTCGGTGGATTATGCTTTGCGTCGATTAGGAGTTGAACCGATCATTACCGATGATGTGCAAGAGATCAGATCGGCGGATAAAGTGATCTTCCCGGGCGTAGGAGAAGCGAAGACCACCATGCAATATCTAAAAAACAAACAGTTGGATAAGCTTATTGTTGATCTGAAGCAACCGGTTTTAGGCATTTGTTTAGGTTTGCAGTTAATGTGCAAGCATTCGCAAGAAGGCGATACGGAATGCCTGGGTATTTTTCCGATAGAAGTAAAGAAATTTCAACCAACTTCTAAGATCGTCAAAGTGCCACATATGGGCTGGAATGCTTTGTTTGAGCTTAAGTCACCACTTTTTAAAGGGATTGAAGAAAGTTCATTTGTATATTTTGTACACAGCTTTTATGCTGAATTGAGCGCCTACACCATTGCAGAATGTGAATATTTGTTGCGATTCAGCGCTGCCTTGCAAAAGGGTAATTTTTACGCCACACAATTCCACCCGGAGAAAAGCGCAGATATTGGCAGTAAGCTTTTGGAAAATTTTATTTGCTTATAATGGACTTGAAAAATCAAAAGTACAATAGTTTGTCATGAAGATCATACCTGCCATAGATATCATCAACGGTCAATGTGTTCGGTTATCGGAAGGGAAATACGATACTAAAAAGGTATATTTTGAGCGACCGGTAGAGGCAGCAATGAATTTTGAAAAGGCAGGATTAAAATATCTGCATGTCGTAGATCTGGATGGG
>JAGQYH010000072.1 GCA_020436175.1 Bacteroidota bacterium | reverse complement strand
CGAGAAAGAAGGTAAAGGTATTTTGATCTATATGATGCAGGAAGGCAGGGGCATTGGTTTATTGAACAAATTAAAAGCCTATAAACTGCAGGAAGAAGGCAGAGATACAGTAGAAGCCAATCTGGAATTGGGTTTCAAAGCTGACCAAAGAGATTACGGCATAGGAGCGCAAATTTTAAGAAGCGAAGGCGTCGCCAAAATGAAATTGATCTCCAACAATCCTAAGAAAAGAGTAGGTTTAGTAGGATATGGGTTGGAGATTGTAGAGAATGTGCCGATAGAAGTATTGCCCAATATTTTCAACGAGAAATACCTGGAAACCAAGCGCGACAAAATGGGGCACGATATTTTGAAAGGCTAATTAGTTCAACTGATTGAACACCTCTAGATTTTTGTGCGCCACGCCAACTTCTTTCGCCGCTAACTCGTAATTTTTCATATAAAGTTTAGTTTGATCGTTCACTTTCTTGAAATGATATTCAAAATAAGTTTCAATATCCATCGGCATTACTATTGGTGCCAATTTCAATAATAACTTTACCACAATAGGAGTAGACAATACCCCAATACCGAAAGGTTTTTTTACTTGGTATTTGGTTTCCAATGTTTTAAAGACCTCATTAACGACTTTTTGTAACTGTTGCAGGATGCCCGTATTTTTACTCAATTGATTGAATTTCCAGTTGTTAGCTTCCAAAGCCGTTAAAAAGGTGGTTAAAAAAGCCGTTGGGAAAAGGGCTTGGTGTTGAACATTCTTATCGGCACTAGATCTTAGTCCGCCGGATTGAAATGCCTTAATGACTTTATCCCTTCTTTTCGTTTCTCCTGAAAATGGCGTAGGTGCCAAAGGAGGTAACCAATATGCCGTGCCCGGCGGATCAACAGTTTCGGTGGCCAACGGGGTAGCATAACTGATCAACGTGATCATGCCTTCCACAATTTGTTCCACAGGAAAGTATTTTATTAGAAATTGGTAGTCTTGTGGGCTGGGTTGAAGCATCACAATAGTTGGCTCACCCAACAAATGGCTTTTAAATTTTGCAAAATCAAAGGATTGTAAGGCCGTAGAAGAGATACACAAATAGATTTGATCCCATTTAGTTTTTCCAACTTCCTCAAAAGAACTAATCAATGCATAGTCTTTAAAATGGATAGGCTTTTTAAGCGACTTGTCCTTATTTATATGATACAGCACGCTGCCTTTCGACATTTCTGCTACATATTTATCCCGCACATAAAAAGTAACTTGATGACCGCCCATGGCTAAATGTCTGCCATAAACCAATCCAACTGCGCCCGCACCAATAATGAGTATATTTTGCTTCATAGATCAAAGGTAAACTAAATGATGTAGTAGCGGAATAACATTTGTTAATTTGGAGGGTAGCAATCAATAGCTTAATCTAAATTAACAATCTCCCTGTCGTCCACATCTCACAAATAACAGTTTATCATAATTTACTTCACCAAAATAGAATCTGCAATCTCAAAGATCAACTGACCTCCCTTCATCGTTCCTATCTAGGAAGAAGTGTTTGGAAGAAAAATTGATATTTTGTTTAACAGCTGCTGCATAATTGTAGCAAAATATTGCAACAAGCAGAAGAGCGTTGGCAAGAAAGAATACGGCAGATTGCGTTGGGTTTTACGAGGGGCGTTCATTCTTTCTTGATTTTTTTGTTTCGTTTTTTATCAAGAAAAAATGAAAAATAATATTGAATATGTATAATGTTTACTTCACCAAAATAGATTTCCAACACGAATCGGCAATTTCGTAGATCAATTCATCAGTTAAGTCAATTTTACCCATCAAAGTGAGGTTGACGATAGCAACGAGTGGTCCGTAGGTCATGGCAAAAATGGCGAGTGGCGGCAATTGTTTAAACTTAAACCCATGGTCTAATTCATCCATCATTTTCTTAATCGGTTCAATTAATTTGGTGGATTCATCCATGCGTTGATCAATATTCAAACTAACATCAGAGTAGCGCTCCAAATACCTAAATTCTTGTGGATTGGCGATATAATAATGAACCAATGCATAAACGATATTTCTAAAATTAGTTTGTATATCAAGATTAAATTGAAAATGGTTCACAATAAACGCCATGAACTTATTCGTCAACTCATCGAATAGCGTGCTATACAATACTTCCTTACTCTTAAAATACTTGTAAATAGTGCCTTTACCAACATTGGCAACCTTGGCAATCATATCGGTTGATGTGCCGGCAAATCCAAATTCATTGGTCACCTTCAAAGTAGCATTGATGATATCCGTTCTTTTATCTGACATGGTGACTTAACTGTGTGTGTCCTAAATTTATAATATTCTTGAACAGATTACGAACCTTTATTTTAACAAAAGTCAATAAATACACAATTAAAAATGACTGACTAGTCAGTCATTTGAAAATAATTCACTAATTTGGCCAAAAACGATACATCATGAACTTGAAAGTAAAAGAAAAGGACATTAAGAATTACGATGAAATTTTTGATGTGAAAGACTATGATAAAAGAGCAGAAGGAGCACAGTCGGCTACCGATAAATTTTACACCTTAATTACAAAGTTTTATGAAAAAGGTTGGGGAGAATCATTTCATTTTGCACCGCGTAAAAAAAGGGAGAGTTTTCATGATAGTATTTTACGACACGAGTATTATTTAGCCAATAAGTTAGCCATCAACAGCAGCGATAAAGTATTAGATGTGGGATGTGGCGTAATGGGGCCGGCTAGAAATATTGCTAAACTGACCCGGGCCGATATCACGGGCATCACCATCAACGAATATCAAATTGAAAGATGTAAGGAGTTAAATAAAGACACCGAAGTGAATCATTTATTGCATCCTATTCAAGGTGATTATATGCAAATGCCTTTCGAGGACAATACGTTTGATAAGATGTATGCGATTGAAGCCTTGTGCCATGCGCCTAGCTTAGATGGTGTATATGAACAGATCTACAAAAAATTAAAACCGGGGGGCAAAGCCTTCTTTTATCAATGGGGGATGACGGATAAATACGATCCTAATAACCCTCGCCATGTCAAATCAAAAGAAATGATTGAATACGGCAATAGCATTACTCGATTAAAAACACTGGCTGAAATTGATGAAAAGCTAGCCAACTCTAAATTAATAGTGGAGGAAGCGGTTGATTTGGCGGCCAATATTGCCAATGATGATATTACATGGTACAGTACGCTTGAAAGTGGATGGTCGCTCTCTCAAATCAGGCATACAAAATTGAGTAGAACGGCAGTGGGTTTGATGCTGAGAACTTTTGAAGCTTTAGGCATTTTTCCAAAAGGCATTAGTAAAACTCAAAAGTTGTTGTTGGTGGCGGCCGATGGTTTGGTAGAAGGCGGGAAACTGGGCATTTTTACACCGATGTATGGCATATTGGTCAGCAAACCAAAATAGAAGAAAGAATGGTAGTGATAAGTGCATTAACTTCTTTCTTTGGATATCAGGTTTATAAATTTAAATCTCGAAAACGGCGATATGTTCCTCAGCCTAAGGCTTTATTAAAGAGGGCAGAACGATATCCTGAACCTTTCCCCAATGGATGGTTTAATATATGTGCCTCCAAGGAAATTAAAAACGGTCAGGTTAAAGAAGTAGAAGCGTTTGGGCAAAAACTGGCTGTCTTTAGAGGCGAAGATGGTAAAGTAGGCGTGTTTGATGTCTACTGTCCGCATTTGCAAGCCAATTTAGCCGATGGGAAAGTGGTGGGTAATCACTTGGTTTGTCCCTTTCACGCTTGGGAATTTAATCATACCGGAAAATGCCAAAGAATTCCTTATTCTGATGGAGTGCCTTCGCATGCCAAAGCCAATGCTTGGACAGTAAGGGAATGTTGGGGATTAATTTTAGTGTGGTATCATAAAAATGATAAAGCACCGAATTGGCTGCCCGATAAATACTTGCCGGAGCTATCGGAATACAAATACCACGGTAAAAAGACCGATTTGTTGCATATTCATTTACAGGATTTTGCAGAGAACGGAGCGGATTATGCGCACTTTAAATATGTACACGACCTTTTAACCATACCTTTCTCCAATCGCTTTGTGGCTTTAAAACATTCCTTAGAAATTCAATTTGGAGAAGGAGAAGAAAGTCATTTAGCCTGGTTTACCGACAAAGCACAATTGGTTTGGAAGAAAAGTGAAAAGATAATTAAGCAAGGTGGAGGAGAAGCTTTAGTGACCTATTTTGGTCCTGGTTTTCTAGTATTTCGATTTACTTCAAGAATTGCTAAAGATGTAATTTTACTAAAGAGCTTTACACCATTAGGACCGCTCAGACTCCGAATGGATGATTACATTTACGCACCAAAGGGCACCAATCGGTTAGCCATCAAGTATATTCTTAGAGAAGCCTCTGCTCAGTTTAAAGATGACATCATGATTTGGGAGAAAAAAGGCTATAGTGAAAAACCATTATTGGTAAAAGGAGATGGGCCTATTATGCAAATGCGGAAATGGTATCAGCAGTTTTATTCTGATTTGTAAGGTATTTTAAATTTAACCTGTTAGGTTCAAGCTATGTTGCTTGTTGCTCGCGTCTCGCGAGTGGCCATCATTCTTACCCTTGACAAAAATATTTTTCCTTCCCAATCTTCACATCTTCCTTCATCTGAGCCACTAAAGCATCTTTAGAATCAAACTTCATTTCATTTCTCACCTTACCAATTAAGGTCACTTTTATCTCTTGTCCGTAAATATCTTGTTTGAAATCGAAGAAATAAGCTTCTACAAATTGCTCGTTGTATTCACCGAATGTTGGTTTAGAACCGATACTCAATAAGCCATTATAGCTTTCTTTATTGATTTTACTTTTAATGGCGTAAACTCCAGCTGGAGGAATCAATTTATGTGGATTGTTGATTTCAATATTAGCCGTAGGAAAACCTAATTGTCTACCTCTTTTTTCTCCATGAACCACTTCACCACTTAACGAAAAAGGATGTGCTAACAATTCATTCGCCGCTTCAATATCGCCTTCCAAAATAGCCTTTCGCACTTTTGTAGAGCTCACCGAAAGGTCATCAATGGTTTGTTTGGAAATTTCTTCCACTTCGTAATGGAAGTCTTTAGCCAATTTCCTTAACAAGTCAATATCGCCTTTTCGTTCGGCACCAAATTTATGATCGTAACCAATCACAATTTTTTTAGGCATGAAGTTTTTTACCAAAACATCTTTAACATATAGCTCAGCAGGAATGGAGGCAAATTCCTTTGAAAAAGGCGCGATCACAATATGGTCAATACCATAATTTGCTAGCAACTTTACTTTTTCCTCAATAGTAGTGATTAACTTAAGTTCAAGGTCAGGACGTAAAACCAATCTTGGGTGAGGATGAAAAGTCAATAATACACTTTCAGACTGATTTGCCTTGGCAAGATCGTTAATTCGTTTAATGATTTGTTGGTGGCCGAAATGTACGCCATCATAAGTGCCAATGGTTAGAATGACATTTTCAAATGAAGGTAAATTTTCCCAGCCGTTGTGTACTTGCATTAATTCGGGTTGTGGCGCAAAGGTAAAAGAATTTTGGAGGATACTATCGTCGTTTATAATCAAACAACAGCTCTTTTTGGTCATTGATGTAGTCGATCAGTTCGTCCAACTGCCAGGCGTCTTTGAGATCGAAGTCGCCGATTTTTGTTCTCCTAAGGGTTTGCAAATAACCGCCATTGTTTAATCTTCTCCCGAAATCATACGCCAATGACCTAATGTAAGTGCCCTTGCTGCAATGTACTTCAAAATGGACTTCCGGTAAGGTTATGTTCAGGATCTTGAAGTCGTACAATTCAATAGTTCGCTTTTTCATTTCAACGGTCTGACCTTCTCTGGCCAGTTTGTAAGCCCTTTGCCCATCAATCTTCACAGCACTATGTGCGGGTGGAATTTGTTCTTGCGGTCCAATAAAGGAGGTAGCGCATTGCTCGATGTCGGTATTAGAAATAGAAGTGATATCAAATGTCTCGTCAACGGCAGTTTCCGCATCGTAACTGGGCGTGGTGGCGCCTAAGTGAATGATGCCGTCATAAACTTTATCCAATCCTTGTAAGTCATTGATCTTTTTGGTGAATTTTCCGGTGCAGATGATCAGCAATCCGGTTGCCAAAGGATCCAGCGTGCCGGCATGACCTACTTTCAGTTTTTTCTTCGGAAGTTTTAAAGCATATCTGATCTTATTCACCACATCAAAGGATGTCCATGTTGCCGGTTTGTCCACCAACAACATTGCGCCTTCCCATAAGTTTATGCCAAGCTCTTTATCCATTTTTTTTGACTGATAATGTGTGATAAAGCTTTGATCACAGCCACCAAATCGTGCTGATGGCCATGGCGCCTATAATAAAGCAATAAAAGGAAAAATATTTTAACTGACTCTTTTTGACCAACATGATCATGGCGTTACAGGCTATAATGCCCACAATAAATGCTGCAATAAATGCTGCAATAAATGGCAATGCCATTTCGCTGTTGGCCGTCAATTCGCCATCCAAAACATCCTTACCCATTTTGGCGAAGATGAGTGGCAAGACCATTAAAAAGGAAAAACGTGCTGCTTTTTCTCTGTCAATTTTTAACAAAACGGCCGTTGAAATGGTGGCTCCGGATCTAGAAATGCCCGGAAGAATGGCAATGGCTTGCGCGATACCGATGATGATGGCATCCATGTATCCAACCGGTTTTTCTGTTTTTTTGGCTTTATCTGCCAAAAATAAGATGATGCCGGTTAAGATCAAACAAATTCCTATCAACCAAATATATTCTCCGAAAATGCTTTCTATCTGTTTATCAAAGGCAATGCCCACAAAAGCAGCAGGAATCATAGACAAGATGATCTTAGCCGTAAAAATTCTCTCGGCATCGTGTTTGGCAAAAATACCTTTCAACAAAGCAACGATATCTTTTCTAAAAACTACCACCGTGGATAGGGCTGTGGCGGTGTGTACCACTATGGCAAATAAAACATCTTCTTTGATCTGCGTGCCCAAAATTTGGCTACCCAATAAAATATGTCCACTACTGCTGACGGGTAAAAATTCTGTCAATCCCTGAATAATGCCTAAAATAATGGCTTCAAATAATCCCATTGATTTGTATTAGTGTGGTAAAGGCCAACTGAAATTTGAATTTGATCTTGGCAGCATTGCTGTCTATGGCTTTTTGACAATGGCATATATCTCAATGGCAAAACCAATGAGAATTAAAATAGGAGCCAATGTAATTCTTCTCGGACTGTAAATGGCATCTGCATCAAAAACATTAGGGTCACTGCTGCCACCGCCTGCCATGGCAATAAAACCAACAATGATAAATAGAATGCCAATTAAAACGATAATATAGTTGATTCTACCAAACAATAATTGATCATTCGGATCCACCGTTGATTCTGTTACTTCCGTTGCGATTTCTTCCTTTTTTATTTTTGCCATGATCTAATATAATTCGTCTAATTTCATTCTAAGGTATTTCCTAACGGCCACCCAAGTACTGAAAGCTGATAATATAATGCCAACTACAATTAATCCGATCAATAGTGTTGGAACTGCGAAAATAAATAAATCTTCTGCTATAAGGTGAAAATCATATTGCTTCTTAACATATAATATACCTGCAAAGATCATCGCAAAGGCCAGAACGGCACTAACAATACCATTAACGATGCTTTTGCTTAGAAAGGGTTTTAAAATAAAAAATCGTGTAGCACCGATTAATTGCATACTCCTGATCAAGAATCTCTGTGAATACATCGATAAACGAATGGTATTATCGATCAAGGTTATGGCGATCAATAGGAAGATTAAACAGATCACACCTAAAATGGCCGTCACCGTCTTTAAGTTGGAACTTACAAAATCTACCGCCACTTCACTATAGCTGATGTTTTTAATCTCAGGAAAGTTGTACAGCGCAGTTTTGATCTTCTGAATACTGTCGGGTTGTACATAGCCTGATTTTAGTTTGATATAAAAAGCATCATACAATGGATTTTCACCCAATTGCTCCATATAATTGTCGCCTAGCTTTGCCTGATGCCACTCCACAGCCTCTTCCTTAGAAATGTATTCGTACGCTCTGATGTAATGTATATCCGATAACTTTTTACGCAACGCCACTTTGTCACCTTCCGATAAAGAAGATTTTAGCTCCAGTTCAAACTCAATGTCTTCCCGAAGTTTGGTAATTTGATTTTTGGTAAAATAGGCACCTACGACAATAGAGCCTATAAAAAAGAGGATAAGCGTAACACTTATGATCGAATATATATGATTGGCAGAAGATTTTTTCGGTCTCCTTTTAGCCAGTTTATTTTCAGACATTAATTAATGTAATTAGATGATGCTAACCATACGAAGATAGCGGCTTTAATATTTCATCCTAAAAGATAAATGATAACATTTGTGGATTTCTTAAAGCGTATAACAACTATATTAGCAGCCGAGCGTTGTAAGAAAATACTTTGCTTTTTTTTCAATATAAATCAGTTTATGAGTAGTTCAGGTAGAATAAAAATATTAGTGATAATTGGTATAGTGGTGTTTTTAGGAAGTTGTAAAAAAGATAAAGTGTACAACGTTCCACTAATCATTCAGCCCTACATTGATGAATTTATAGCAGAAGCGGCTACAAGAGGATTACCGTTAGATATTGATAATCTGGTAGTAGTATTCGAAGAAGAGTTGAAAGTGGATGGTGTTGAAGCCGCGGGATTGTGTCAGAGAGGAGGCAGAAATGGTACGCCCACCATCAAAATTGATACGACGTCCGTAAACTGGCAAACGAATTTATCTTCAAGAGAACAATTGGTCTTTCATGAACTCGGGCATTGTGTTTTGGAAAGAAGTCATATTGAAGAAAGATTATCCAATGGCAATTATAGGAGCACCATGCGACCGACAGGTGAACAGATCTACGGTCCGGAGTACAGCAGTTTTAAAAGATCTTATTACTTCGATGAGTTGTTTGATATTGAAACACCCGAACAATCTTGGTCAATTGATGTGCCGCAATACAATGATATCAGTCCGGCAGCTAAAACACTGGCATTTGAAGAGCCGTTTAACGATGCCAATGGCGGTTGGAGTACAGGTCAGTCCAACAGTACTTCCAGAAAAATTGAAGGAGGGTTTTATAAGATCAAAATTTTGCAGGCGGGAGGCTATTATGTCGATAACACCTTAGCCATTCAAGCCGATAAAGATTTTGAAATCGAATACAACCTGACTTTAGATGAAAGCGGATTTTCGGGTATTTTATGGGGAGGTGAGGAACGTCCCGGTTTTTTGCCTTCCTTTAAACTTATGTATATCGGAAATGAGGTGGTTTCAATCGGCAGTATTGTTCATGGCACCGAAAGCAGTTATGAAGCAGCACAAAACAACAGCCCGCTTTCCAATCAATTAGTGGTGAGAAAGATCGGTGTGAACCTTTATTGCTATTTGAATCAAAGCCTGATCGATAACATTATGATCAACGAATCTTTTGGTGATAAGATCGGAATCGCCTTCGGCGGTGCTGCCGGCACGGAAATTATGGTGGATAATATTAAATTACTCTATCTAAATTAACCTATTTGTAGCTAAATTGTTAAAAACTTCATTTATAGTTTGTTTGGAGAATTGGCTTGAATAATTTCCTTAATTTTAGCCTATTACAGGAATAAATTTCAAATTATGAAAAGCTACAGTTACATTATCATGACTGCAATTCTATGTCTATTTTCAGGAAATAGTTTTGCTCAGAAACAATTAAAAACTACAGTTGTCAGTACAACTGATGAGTATTCAAAATGTGCATCTCACGAGTATTTGCAACAATTACAAGCAAAAAATCCAACATTATATGACGATGCTGCTTTGGAAGCATGGATTCAAAGAAAAATTGAAGAAGATCGAAGCAATGGCATTGAACAAAGAGCTACCTATAGAATTCCTGTAGTAGTGCATGTCATCCATGAAGGTCAAAATGTGGGTGTTCAAAGAAACATTCCGGCAGCACAAGTAATGTCTCAAATAAGAGTGTTGAATGAAGATTATAATAGAACGAATCCTGATGCCGTCAATACAAGAGATATATTTTTAAGTGTAGCAGGCAGTTTAGATATCGAATTCGTTCCGGCATTGGTAGATCCGGATGGTAACCTTATGGCTGAGCCGGGTATCGACAGGGTAAATGGTCAAGCTGAGTTTGGCGTTACTTCTTGGTCAGGTCCGGGTGGCAACACGGATGCTATACTAAAGCCGGGCACGATTTGGGATCCAACCCAATATTTTAATATGTGG
>JAGQYH010000071.1 GCA_020436175.1 Bacteroidota bacterium | reverse complement strand
AATTATACTTTTAATTGCAAGTTATTATTTTTTCTCTCTTTTTTTTTTTTTTTTATTGTAAAATAGGTTATTTTACAGACCAATGGAAGTTTTAAAAGATCGATACCATAGAATTCACAACTATTTGAGAATCTCTCTGACCGACAAGTGTAATTTGCGGTGCAGCTATTGCATGCCGGAGCAGGTTCAGTTTATGCCTTCCAAAAAATTAATGTTGGCCGATGAAATCTTCAAATTGGCTCAACTGTTCGTTCATGAGTTTGGCATCAACAAAATAAGAATTACCGGAGGTGAGCCCTTGATGCGAAAAGATGCCGTCGATATCATTGAACAATTAGCCACATTGCCGGCCCAATTGGCCATCACTACCAATGGTGTTTTCCTGGATAAGTATTGGCCCTTATTGGAATCCATTCAATTATCATCCATTAACATCAGTCTGGATACCTTAGATTCAAACAAATTCAAGCAGATCAACAAAAGAGATGATTTTGATAGGGTTTATCAGAATATTGAATATGCTTTGAACCAAGGATTCAATGTCAACATCAATGTGGTGCTGCAATCCGGAGTGAATGAGGAGGAGTTATTGGATTTTATTGAATTAACTAAGCATCAAAAAGTACATGTAAAGTTTATAGAATTCATGCCCTTTTCAGGAAATGATTGGGATAGAAGCGCCGTGTTTACTTACCAAGAGGCTCTTCAGATCATACAAGACGAATGGGGCGAAGTGATTCCATTGGAAAGCAAACCCAACACCACTTCCAAACCTTATCAATTACCCGGCTTTATGGGCGACTTTTCATTTGTGAGCACTGTTTCCAGCCATTTTTGCGGCGATTGTAACCGATTGAGATTAACCGCAGACGGAAAATTGAAAAACTGCTTGTTCGGTAAAACAGAAACCGATTTGTTACAAGCCTTGCGTCATGGAGAAGATTTGAAATCCTTGATCATCCAAAATGTAAAAATGAAACACCAAACATTAGGCGGTTTATCAAAAATGGATACCACACAATTTGATCCTAAAGAATTGAGCACAAGAGAAATGTTTGCCATTGGAGGATGAGAAGACAAATTACATTTTTTCTAATGCCGCCGACCGTGATGTAATTCGATAAGCAAAAGGCTTCTTTTGTTTTGAAGCAACCTTCATAATTTCAGGCCAATGTTTAACTAATAATTTAACCATGTCCCAGTATGAAAATCCATTTTTTGAGGGAGGTCTAAAATAGAACATTCCTAACTTATACTTTTCACACAATGCCTTTTGATGAGTGATTCGATTTAAATTGTAATCTTGCGTGATTACACAAGCTCCTTTTTTTCCCGCTAGTGGAATCCAATCTTCATCTTTTATACCTTTTCCAAATTCAGATTTAATAGACTTAACAGAGATTTTATCTTTAAGTCCTTGCCTGATATTTTCAGGATCTTGCAAAAGATTAAAACCTTCAGCAAGTATTGCCGGCATATTTTCATCGATATAAATTATCATGCTGCCTTGCAATATTCAATAGCGTCTCTAACTTGATCAGAATCTAACTCATACAAATAACTAATAAAATCTATTGACTCTTTAGCTAAATATAAATTATAAATAGTTTCAGGATATATATTTGAACCAGTTATAGTAGGATGCCCGAATTTATATTGAGGGTCAATAACTATACTCTTTTCTTTTCCTAAAGGCCAAAACCGAGTTGCCAGATTTTCTACGTCAAACTCTAACTTTTTAAAAAATATTCTCATGAAAGCAAGATTCAATTGCTTTGATCCATCAAGAGTAATTATACTATCTTTTGCTTTAAGATAAATCTTCTTACCATCAGTTTTAATACCATTTGCGACTTCTTTATATGCAAAAGGGAAGGCTGTTTTATAAATCCTAGATAATTCTTTGTGTGCATTTAATACTTCTCTCGTCTTTACACCTGCTTCGGATAAATTTATCATAACATAAAACTCCACTAAGGTGTGAAAACTTACTGCTTTAGAATTGTCAATCTTCCATGAATATTTTGATTCGTATTCATGGCCCAATTCTCCATCCCAATACTTATCAATCCATCGGCTAACCTTATAATAAGGCAACCTAAGTATTCTGGAAATTTCAGAAACCGTATATATCCCAATTCCAATGTCAATTTTGTTTTCGAAGTTCATCCTTTTTCTATATAAACAAATTAACGAAAAAATTTACTGTTTCGATCCATTAATAATATTTTTCTTATTTTGTCACACTGAAGTTGCGCCATTAATTTATGGTCTTTCTTGCCAGCTTCTACTAGACTGGAAATCTAACTACAATTTATTTATTAGAACAATTAAATCTATGCATTTAGCACCTAGAGAAACGGAAAAATTATTGCTGCACTTTGCCGGAGAATTGGCTCAAAAAAGAAAGAACAGAGGTTTAAAACTCAACTATCCTGAAGCCGTTGCTTTAATCTCTTCCGAGTTGATGGAAGCCGCCCGGGATGGTAAATCAGTAGCCGAACTAATGCAATTCGGTGCCACCATTTTGCGTCGGGAAGATGTGATGGAAGGCATTCCAGAAATGATCCATGAAGTCCAGATCGAAGCTACTTTTCCCGATGGAACCAAATTAGTAACCGTTCATAATCCCATAAGATGATCCCAGGAGAATACATACTCGCCAAAACGCCCATTCAATGTAATGTTGGCAGAACTACAGTTAAGGTTAAAGTCGTGAATAACGGAGACCGGCCGGTTCAAATTGGGTCGCATTTTCATTTTTTTGAAGTGAACAGAAGGATGACATTTGACCGAAAGGCGGCATTGGGCATGCGGTTAAATATTCCTGCCGGAACAGCAGTTCGTTTTGAGCCGGGAGAAGAAAAGGAAGTGGATCTGGTAGCTTTTGCCGGTCATAAAAAAATTATGGGCTTTAATGGATTGGTGAACGGAAAAGACCTTGAAAAAGACAAATCCGCCATTTTAGCAAACGAAAAACAGTTTACCTCAAAATAAATCATACTCGTGAGTTTAGAGATCAATAGGATAAAATATGCCAACATGTACGGCCCTACAACGGGCGACAAAGTTCGCTTGGCGGATACAGAGTTAATCATTGAAATTGAAAAAGACTATACCGTTTATGGAGATGAAATAAAGTTCGGTGGCGGCAAAACCATCAGAGACGGCATGGCACAATCCTCCTCCGCCACACGCTCTGAAGGTGTATTGGATTTGGTGATTACCAGTGCGATGATCATTGATCACTGGGGCATTGTAAAGGCAGATATTGGTATCAAGGATGGTAAAATCGTGGGCATTGGTAAAGCCGGCAATCCGGATACCATGGATGGCGTTATGCCCAATATGATCGTGGGGGCTGCTACAGAAGTGCATGGCGGAGCAGGTTTGATCGTTACGGCCGGAGGCATCGATGCACATATTCATTTTATCTGTCCGCAATTGATTGAACATGCTCTATACAGTGGCATTACTACCATGATCGGCGGCGGCACCGGTCCGGCAGACGGCACCAATGCCACAACTGTTACGCCCGGCGCATGGAACATTGAAAAGATGTTGCAATCTGCTGATGCTTTTCCGATGAATCTAGGTTTTTTTGGCAAAGGCAACTGTTCCACTTTAGCACCTTTAGAAGAGCAAATTGAAGCCGGCGCGTTAGGACTGAAAATACATGAAGATTGGGGGTCAACACCGGCGGTGATCGATGCCTCTTTAAAAATTGCCGACCAATATGATGTTCAGGTGGCCATTCACACCGATACCTTAAATGAATCCGGTTTCTTGGAAGATACCATCAAAGCGATTGATGGAAGGACCATACATACTTTTCATACAGAAGGTGCCGGCGGTGGACATGCGCCGGATATCATTAAGGCATCCATGTATCCCAATGTATTGCCTTCCAGTACCAATCCAACAAGACCCTACACGGTGAATACCATTGAAGAGCATTTGGATATGCTAATGGTATGCCATCATTTAGATAAAACCGTTCCGGAAGATGTAGCTTTCGCTGATTCCAGGATCCGACCTGAAACCATTGCCGCTGAGGATATTTTACATGATATGGGAATTTTCAGTATGATGAGTAGTGACTCGCAAGCGATGGGCCGAGTGGCAGAAGTAGTTACCCGAACCTGGCAAACCGCGCATAAAATGAAAGTTCAAAGAGGGTATTTGAAAGAAGACGAGGTCAATGAAAATGACAATTATAGAGTTAAAAGATATGTTGCCAAATACACCATCAATCCTGCTATTTCTCATGGCATATCTGAACATGTAGGGTCTATTGAGCCGGGCAAATTGGCCGATCTTGTGCTTTGGAAACCCAGTATGTTTGGGGTGAAGCCTGAATTGATCATTAAAGGCGGAATGATAGCGGCCGGAAGAATGGGCGACCCCAATGCGTCTATTCCAACACCACAGCCTGTTATTTACCGCCCGATGTTCGGGTCCTATGGAAAAGCTCTTACGCAAACCTCCTTGACATTTGTTTCTAAGGTTTCGTTAGATAAAGGCATTGCTCAAAAATATGGATTAGAAAAGCAATTGGTCGCCGTTAAAAACTGCCGAGACATTTCAAAAAAAGATATGATTCACAACGACAAAACGCCTCAAATTGATGTCAACCCTGAAAATTATGAAGTAAAAGTCGATGGTGAACACATTACCTGTGAACCGGCCACAGAAGTTCCCATGGCGCAACGATACTTTTTATTTTAAGTAAATACCAATGGAATCTGTTCAACTCATCAATAAAAAGTCGTACAACCTGAATGCTCTTCAGAGTCTTAAGAAGTCTATTGACTACGTTGATTTTGAATGGTATGAAACCAAGAAAAGGATCAATTTTAAGATCTCTCAAAATGGATTGAAGTTGAAATTCAAGTTTCTAAATGAAAATCCGAATTTTGCTCAGGATGACATTCTCATAGAAACCGAAACGCATTATGTTGCCGTGAACATCATGCTTTGCGATTGTTTGGTGGTAGAGCCAAAAGATGCTTTTGAAATGGCTTCTGCTTGCTATGAAATCGGCAATAGACACATCCCATTGTTTTTTGAAGACAATAAACTTTTGGTAGCTTACGAACAACCGATTTATAACTATTTCAAAACAGCAGGATTCAATGTACGGAAACAATATACCAAATTACTTCAGCCGTTAAAAACCACTGTTACGCCACATGGCGACAGCAAAGGTTTCTTTACCAAGATCATGCAACTCAGCCAAAATCAATAATGCCTCATCCTCTCTTTCATTTGCTACACTTATCCGACCCCAATCTTCCTATTGGCGGATTTTCTCATTCCTCGGGATTGGAAACGTATGTTCAAAACGGTTTAGTGACTGATGAAAAATCGGCGCGAATATTTATCCGGGAAATGTTGCAAAAAAACTTGTTTTACAATGATGCAATGTATTTATCTGTTGCCTATCAAGCTTGTGTTGCTGATGAACTTTCCTACATCAAAAAGCTAGACCTTCATTGCAATGCTACCAAACTCTCTAAAGAAATCAGAATAGCCAGTCAAAAATTAGGAGTAAGATTACTGAAGATCTTTGACGAAATATGTTCCTCAACTTTATTTAGCCAATACAGCAAATGGGTGAAGCAACAAAACGCCTTTGGCCACTATTGTATTGCTTTTGCGGTTATTGCGCACGATCTGAAGATCAACCTAAAAGACAGCTTAACCGGATTCTATTACAATGCTGCCAGCGGTTTTGTTACCAATTGCGTGAAACTCATCCCATTAGGTCAACAAACCGGACAAAAAATTTTATTTGAACTTATCCCGTTGATCGAGGAATTGGTAACTGCCGGTTTAACGCCTTCAGCCGATCAATTAGGTTTATGTTCTGTAGGCTTCGATTTGAGAGCCATGCAACATGAAAACCTATATTCACGATTATATATGTCATAAAAAATGGAAGAAAGAAATTATATAAAAATTGGTGTTGCAGGACCGGTGGGTTCAGGGAAAACGGCCATCATTGAAAAATTAACACGAGCCTTATCCGATCAATACAGTATTGGAGTAGTCACCAACGATATCTATACGCAGGAAGATGCTGAGTTTTTAACCAAAAACAGTTTACTGGCACCGGACAGGATCATTGGTGTAGAAACCGGCGGCTGCCCGCACACCGCCATTCGCGAAGATGCCAGTATGAATATGGAGGCCATCGACGAATTGGCACAACGATTTCCTGCAATCGAGCTCATCTTCATTGAAAGTGGTGGCGACAATCTTTCGGCAACCTTCAGTCCGGATTTAGCGGATGTTACCCTCTTTGTGATTGACGTTGCCGAAGGCGATAAGATCCCAAGAAAAGGAGGACCGGGTATTACCAGAAGTGATCTGTTAGTGATCAATAAAATAGATTTAGCACCTTATGTGCATGCCGATCTACAGGTGATGGAAAGAGATTCCAAATTAATGCGCAAAGGCAAACCTTTCGTATTCACCAATCTAATGGACGGAACCGGATTGAAAGATGTTATCGGCTGGATAAAGAAATATGCCTTATTTGAAGATACAGAAGAACCGAATTTATACAAATGAAGTCAAATGTATCCGTGATCACCGACTCCAGAAATGGCATTACATTTTTAAAGGATAGTTTTCATTCTGTTCCTTTTAAGATTGCTGATGTCAGAGAAGACAAATCCCAATCTTGTTTGGATATTATGTTGATGTCTTCTTCCCCGGGTATTTTGGATGGCGATGCTTATCAATTGGATATTGCGGTGAATGCCAATTGTGCCCTGCACCTTAAAACACAATCTTATCAGCGGATCTTCACCATGAAAAAATCTGCTCAACAAGTCTTTAAGGTAATCATCAAAGAAAATGGCTTTTTTCAATACATCCCACATCCCACCGTGCCGCATTCAGATTCCAACTATTGCGGCATCAATGACATTTACCTCCACCAAGGCGCCGGTGTTATTTGGAGCGATATCACCAGCTGCGGTAGAAAATTAAATGGCGAGCAATTTGCCTATAAACGACTGGAAAATAAAACCACCTTTTATGTTGATGACCAACCTGTAGTAATCGAACATATTTTGTTTCAGCCTAAAAAAAGTAATCCATTGCAAATGGGGCAACTGGAAGGATTTACGCACAATGCGAGTTTATTCATTATCAGCGATAAAATTCCGGTGGCAGAATTAAAAAGACACGTGGATGGCTATTTAGAAAATGAAAAAGACCTATCGTTCGGTAGTTCGGAAGCCCCGTTAAACGGCTTGATTGTTAAAATATTGGCGAATCAATCGGAACGAATTTTTGCTGTTATCAGTGCATTGGCCGATCAAATCAGAAAAGACTATTTTGATCTATGATAACCGGTGATTTTACTCTTTTACTAATATCCACTTTAAGCATCAGTGTAGTGCATACCGTTACCGGTCCGGATCATTATTTGCCTTTTATTGCTTTGTCCAAATCGGGTAAATGGTCGATGTCCAAAACCATATTTTGGACCACACTTTGCGGTTTAGCCCATGTTGGCACTTCGCTTTTAATAGGATTGATTGGCATTTTTCTAGGTTGGACGCTTTCGCAACAATCGGTGTTAGTAGTGAGCCGAGGCAATATTGCGAGTTGGATGTTGCTGGGATTTGGCTTGGTGTATACGTTTTGGGGCTTATATAATATCAAGCGCAACAAATTGCATAAACACTTTGAAGTGAATGAACAGGCTGACATTTTTGTATATGAGCATAGAAATGGTGAAGTAGTTTATCCCGACCAAAAGTTTAAAGTTACCCCTTGGGTGATGTTTTTCATTTTTGCGCTCGGCCCGGCAGAACCCATTTTGCCTTTGTTGTTTTATCCTTCGGTTAGTCATTCATTCTTGCAAGTCATCATTCTCACATTGGTCTATACGTGCTTCACACTTTTGTCAATGATAACCATGGTTTTGTTGGGTTTTTACGGCTTGCAGAAATTCACGATTCCCAATTTTGAGAAATACATTGGCTTTTTAAGTGGATTGGTGATCTTGATCTGCGGCGTTGGTATGGTGTTTTTGAATTGGTAGTTTTTATTTGTTCTTTACGGCAATCATTTCCGCCAGAATACTGATGGCAATCTCTTCCGGTGTTTGGCTTTTTATGGGAATGCCTATCGGAGAATGCACTTTATTAATCAGACTTTGATCGATGCCTTCTTTCAGTAATTCTTTAAAGAGCTGTTTTACTTTTTCTTTACTGCCCATCATCCCTAAATATTTGAATTGATGATGAATTAGCTGCTTTAAAACGACTTTATCCGTTCGATAACCGAATGACATCAACACCACATACTTATCTACACCTGCCGAAATGTAATCCGCAATTTTCTCATAATCGGATACCATGATGGTTTTACCAAAATGATTGCTATCCATAGTATTGAGATTGTTTCTATCATCATAAACCGTAATTCTAAAACCCAACGCTTTGGCAAATTTGGAAAGTGCTAAACCAACATGCCCGCCACCGACAATGTGTAATTCGGGCATCTTACCAATGTCTTCCTTAACGAACCAGTTATCTTCATGGATAGCGCTCTCAAATTTTAATTTTTGTGTAGCTGCCAAATGGAATTGAATGTCTTTATCATCAAGTTCCAATACACCATATTGATGATTGGAAATTGCTTGTTGAATGGTTTGGATCAGCGGTAAATGCCGTTCGTTCAACTTGTAAAATGCAATGGTTTGTTCCCCTGAACAGATCATTCCTGATTTATCTTTTGGCACGCTGGCTTGGTGAATCTGTCTTTTGAAAAATGGCTCAAAATCCCTTTTCAATAATTCCTGTTTGCACCATTCTACTAGTTTGTGCTCCATAAATCCTCCGCCGATAGACCCGAACAATTTTCCTGATGAACTCACCCCCATTTTAAAGCCAAGTCTGCCGGGGCTGCTGCCTTCGCTATGGATGACATACATCATTATTACTTGATGATGATCTTTGATTTCGCCATATAAAATTTTCCAGAAGTTCATGTTCATCTTTTTCCTTTTTGTCTAGACACAAAAAGAAAGAAAAAAGTCATGGCTATTGAAAATTTTACTAAAAAACATTTTGATTCGCTAAAAATCTAAAACTCGTCCTTCGTCCTCAAACAGTTAGATTTTCTTTACGCTTACCGAAGTGTTTTTCTAAACGTAAATTTTCAAAGGCCAACCTAAAATACTAGTATAAGCTTTTATACAATAGGGCTTTCATAATCGATCTATATAAAACTATAATTATTTCATCCTGCCTTTTAAAATATCTGCAAACGATCGGCTTTCAATTTCTGCTTGGGTCAGACCTGTCACCAAAACTTCTTCCATCGAAATAGCGCCACTATTTAGAGCCTTTAAAAAGAAATTCAATAACGCTTGTCCGGTAGCGGCGTCTTCGGCAATTCCTTTGCTCTCACCGCTTTGCACCTTAAACAAATTGGCAAGATAGGCTTTCATTCTTTTTACCGCGTCAGGATAGCTTTCCAGAAAAAAAGCATACACCGCAGCATAACGCATAGGCAATTGCTCTGCATACAAATCCCAACCTTGATAAAATCCATTCCACAAGGAGTGTCTTATATTTTTGTATCCCTTTAACCAAGCAGCATGTACCACCGATTTATTGGCTTCCAATTGATCAGTAGAAAGTTCGCCTTGAAAGGGACCAATCGGAATAGTGTTAGTAGCGCCATCCGACAACCAAATACCGGTATGGGCGAGAGCTACTTTGGTCATGTGATGAGCGAAATCACAAACCGGGTGATCCATCTCCTGATAAGTTGCCGTTATCCCACAAGAGGCGGTATAGTCATAGGTGCCAAAATGCATGGCATGACATCGTCCTTTGGTGACTTGAATAAATCGATACAACGGGTTCGTGCCTTGAGCATCCATAACCGCCTGCGTTGTTTCTACCATCATTTCCATTTTGATGGTATTATTGGCTAAACCGTGTTGTTCCTCGAAAATGGATAAAAGATCACTCAAAGCTTCTGCTTGTTCCGGAATGGTTACTTTGGGCAACATGATCACAAAATGATCCGGTAATTTACCATTCGAACGGCTTAACAATTCTGTCAAAACCAGATCAATGGTGCGGATGCTGCGTTCCTTTAATTCTTCTGTAAACGCCTTTACCCGCAACCCAATAAAATAAGGCAGCACATTCAATTCCATAGCTTTGGCCAGGTGCTTCCCTACCTGCAAGGCCGTTTCATCTTCTTCTTTGTCGGATCGATTGCCATAACCATCCTCAAAATCAATTCTGTAATCTTCTACCGGCTCGGCAACCAGTTTATTGGTC
>JAGQYH010000070.1 GCA_020436175.1 Bacteroidota bacterium | reverse complement strand
GTTAAAATCAAACTCAGCTGCAAAGCCTGCCTCTAAAGATATATCTACGTGGATAATGGCATTCGGATCATCAAATTGTACCGGCATAACATCCGGTAAGCGTTTGTGCTCAATACTTTCCAGAAAACCGATGTAATTTAAACCGGCATACGAACATATTTTCTTCAGTTGCTCTATCCTTATGTCGTCGGAGGCAAATAGATTGTAGATGTTAGAGCGTGATTCTCCTAAGGCTTCTGTCATTTTGGAGATATTGATGTTATGTCGTATCAGCATGGCTCTCAATGCTGTTCCTATCGGTAAAGTATCGGCTTTCTGTTCTTTCGATTTTAATTTTTGCATCGTTCAATATTTATAAGGTCAAAGCTGCTCGTTGTAAAAAGGATGGATCAAGATGTCCTCTATTGTGTACAAATTTAGCAATATATTGTGGTCTTGATGGTAAATTTTGATCTAAAGTCTTGTTTTAGTGGATAATTGTCTAATATAATGAACAAGTCTGTTGTGTGGCTGGAACGGATACTAATTTTGCTCAGTGTGACCAAAAAGAGAATAACTCCTCAATTCCTTTCGAAAAACCAATAAAACTAAATATCCCAAACCGGATTTCTGCTGCTCTTTACCATGTATCTTAAATTGAGCACAAAAGTTAGGGTGAGGTAAATCAAAATAGGAGAACCCAAAGTGAGAAAGGATACATAGATAAAATACATACGAACCTTTTTGGAGGGCATCATCAACTTTCTACCTAACCAGGCGCAAACGCCAAAAATGCTGGATTCAATGATATTTCTAAACAAATTGTGTTTCATTTTTTGTATTCAGTAATGAGTAAACAGTAATCGGTAATTTGAAATTTTCACTCATCACTCATTTCTGATCACTCAATTATAAATATACGTAGGTTCTTCCAATTTTTCAGGCGGGGGAAAATGATCTTCACCTTTAAGAATGTGACAGCCAATAGGACAATCTAAACATTTTCTTTCGATACAGTAATGGTTAATGGCTTGAATCAATGCCTGTGAGTCACCGGCATCGTCGCAGGAAACACCTAAAGATTTCCAAAGTTTTGTTTTTCGATTGACTTCCGGACGGATGGTGGCTAAAAGTTCAATAGCATACAAACTAAGGTCGGGAATAGACATTGCCTTACCGTAACTAAAAAGCATGGGTATGTAAACATTGATGATGATCAAATTCGCAAATGTTTTTCCGACCACTTTATTGATGGCTCTCGATTCGGTGTCAAAAGTGTAATGCGACATCCAATAGTCTGATGGTATTATGTTTCGTAAAATCGTTTCCGGCGAATCACTGTCCTGAAAAGTTGCAAATAATGGCGCATGTCGATGAATCAATGCTGCTAGTTGTGCGATCCGAATAGTAGGGAAAGAAACAGGACGCAATCCTTTGAACTTCCAGTTGCCGCCATAAATGGATTTTAGTTTGTACTTCTTACTTAAATATTGATATTCTTTTTTCAGTTCATTCGGATAAATATCGTTGAAGTTGCGATCCAACATTCCTGCTTGTCCGAATAATATGGCTTCCAATTGGAAAAGATCTTCATGATGTTTCAAAAGAATTCTGTAATCCAAACTTTCCGACAATACCTGAAAGCCTTCCATATTGGAATGCACACCAAAGTGACGGGTTAACAGTTGAAAGAAGGCGGCTTCCCAATTGCCTTTGGTGCTATCAATGAGCTGTTCAAAATCAATGACTTTTTCCTCAAAACGCTCTGCGATTAGTCTTTCTTTCCAGGCACGGATGATAAATTCATCAATATCTTGTAAATGATTAGAGCAGGCGATTACCGAGCTATTAACGATCAACTGTTCATATTTATCAATAACAGTTAAAGGAATCAACCCACCCAATTCAAGAGTAGGAATTTCATGCCCTCCAATATTATTGGTAAGTTGACCGTTTCTGTACACTACATGCAATATTACATTGGCATAGTTCGGGTCGTAATGATGGCGATGACGATACCAATCAATTCCGTCAACATGTATTTCTACATGACCATTCCAAATGGTGGAACCGATCCTAATCTTGGCATTCAAAAAATCAGGACCATCGTGGTGATTGTTAAACCCCGGATGAATAATCGATATCTTCTCACCACATTGGGTAAGAAGTTCGTATTGGTCAAACCTTCTGTGTTGCCAAACAAAATGTAGTAGTTGTTCCTTCATATCTCTGCTATTAATGAAGATATTGTAAAAGGTCACCCTGAGGCTCAAACTCAAAGTGTCAATATCTTTTGTATAGAGAGACATTATGGAAGAAAATTCCATAATTCAGTAGCATAAATTAAATATGATCGGCCATTTCTTGTTGTAAGGCGATGGCAGCAGATCTGGCTTTTTCGGCAAAATCTTTGCCCTTACTTTGGTAAATAATGCCGCGTGTACTATTGACCAATAGGCCGATATCGTCATTTTTACCATATCGGCAAACTTCATTCAGATCACCTCCTTGTGCACCTACTCCCGGTACTAAATAAAAATGTTTCGGACTGATCTTTCTGATCCTTTCAATATGTTCAGATTGGGTAGCACCTACTACGAACATGGTATTGGATGGATTGCCCCAACCGGATGAAATTCTAATCACCCGCTCGAACAATGCTTCGCCATTTTCGTCTTCCATCATTTGAAAATCCTCGCTACCTTTATTAGAAGTTAATCCTAAAACAATAGCCCATTTATCTTCATATGCTAAAAATGGAGCAACGCAATCTTTTCCCATATAGGGATTTAAAGTAATGGCGTCAAAATTCATTTTCTTGAAAAAGGCTTCCGCATATCTTTCAGCAGTATTGCCGATATCACCCCGCTTGGCATCTGCTATGGTAAAGATCTCATCAGGGATAAGATCGATAGTGGCCTCTAATGCTTCCCAGCCCATTTCGCCGTAGGCTTCATAGAAAGCGATATTGGGTTTATAAGCCACACAAACATCTTTGGTAGCAGCAATAATTTCTTTGTTGAAGGCTAATAATGGATTTTTTTCTTGCAGCAGGTGAGGGGGAATTTTATCCAGATCAACATCTAAACCAACACATAAAAAGGATTTTTTCTTTTTTATTTGGTCAATTAAGGTGCCTCGCTTCATTTACGGTATATTATAGGACAGAAACCACAGATTGAATTTCGGGAATGGCTTTTTTGATGGATTCTTCCACGCCGGCTTTCATGGTGGATACACTCATCGGGCAGGTCGTACAATTCCCCAAAAGTCTTACTTGAACATCAAGGTCTTCGCTTACATCCACCACTTCAATGTTTCCACCATCCTTTTGTAAAAACGGACGGATCGTATCCAAAGCTTCTTCAATTTTGATCAAGTAAGCTTCTTTATCTATTGTTTCTGTACTCATATTACTAATCCTGTCGCTAAATTAATAAAAAAATCAGGGTGTTACTGCACCGGTAGCGCTTCCTTAACATTAGCATTTACTATCGCTATATGGCGCGCCACATTTTCAACCAGATCATTCACTTCAGTGGAGTTGATGGTACCCATTACACCAAGGTCAGCTTTTTTACCAATAGCCGGTATCAAAGGCAATTCTCCTAAGAAGGGCACTTTAAATTGTTGAGCCAGATTTTTTCCTCCATCCTGTCCGAACAAATAATACTTTTTATCGGGTAATTCATCCGGTGTGAAGAAAGACATGTTTTCGATGACACCTAACACCGGTACATTCACATTATCTAATTGAAACATGGAAATGGCTTTTCTGGCATCTGCTGAAGCTACTTCCTGAGGCGTTGTTACAATGATCGCCCCGGTTATTTGAGCCATTTGAGCCAGTGTTAAATGAACATCTCCAGTACCCGGCGGCAAATCCAATATCAAGTAATCTAGTTCTCCCCAAATAACATCAGAAATGAACTGACGCAAGGCAGAAGACACCATCGGGCCTCTCCAAACTACCGCTTGTAACTCATTTACCAAAAATCCAATGGAAACCACCTTTAAACCATCTACTTCAACCGGCAGGATCTTGTGTTTTTCGCCCACTTGTTGCACGCCTGGTTTTCTATCTTTTACACCCAACATGGTGGGGATGGAAGGACCGTGAATATCAGCATCTAATAATCCTACTTTTGCTCCCTTTTTGGCTAAGCCTAATGCTATATTTACAGCAACGGTAGATTTGCCGACTCCTCCTTTTCCGGAGGCAATGGCAATCACATTTTTAACACCCGGCAATACATCTGCTTTGATATCTCTTGGTGTGGTCACTTTAGACGTAAAATCAATACTCACTTTTAAGTCTTGGGATATCTCCGCAATGGCGGCTCTGGAATCGCTTTCCAACTGATCTTTTAATGGACAGGCCGGTGTGGTTAGTTCGATAGTAAAACTAACTTTGTGGTTATCTACTTCCACATTTTTGATCATGCCCAAACTCACCAAATCTTTCTTAAAATCAGGATCGATGACCGTACTTAAGGCTTTTAATATTTGTTCTTCTGAAACCATATTACTTATTGTGCCACAAAGTTAGCCATTATAGGGTTAGCGGAAGTTTAATAAAACTAAAGTAATTAAAACTTGTAATCAGCACTCACAACTTCTTTCTATTTTTGAAATATGCAATCAGTCTTAACCTATCTTGACAACCATCAAATCGAGTATGAAATGTTCGAGCATCCTGCCGCATTTACTTGTGAAGAGGTAGAGCAGTATTGCAGTCATATTCCGGGAATGGCTTGCAAAAATTTATTTATTAAGAATAGAAAGGGAAAGCGATTTTTCTTGTTGGTGCTGCCCGCCGATAAACCTATTGATATTAAGGCGTTTGGAAGAAGGGTAGGACAAAGTGGTTTAACTTTTGCCAACCCACAAAATTTAATGGATAAGCTGAAGTTAGAACCCGGTTCAGTTTCACCATTTGGCTTGTTGAATGATCAAAAGGGTATAGTTGAAGTGTTTATCGACCAAGAAGTATTAGATGCTGATAAGGTAAATTTTCATCCCAATATTAATACCGCAACCTTGGCTTTAAAAGGAGAGATGTTTCGACGATTTTTGGATGGCATGGCGCATGATTTTCAGATAATTTAAAAAATTTAGATCCACCAAGATGTTAAACAATATTATTCAATATTTGGAATCGATCGACCCTATTTTAGCGGCTTTGTATGCTTCTTTGTTTACTTGGTTCTTAACGGCGATGGGAGCTTCTTTGGTTTTCCTATTTAAGGGAATGAATAGGATGTTACTCGATGGTATGCTCGGATTTACCGGAGGCGTTATGGTTGCGGCAAGTTTTTGGAGTCTTTTGGCACCGGGCATTGAAATGAGTGGAGGAGAGGGTTTTGTTAAGGTTATTCCTGCTGTAACAGGATTTGCAATGGGGGCTTTGTTCATATTCAGTTTGGATAGAATTCTACCACATTTGCATATTAATTTTAAAGAAAGTGAAAAGGAAGGAATAAAGTCACCCTGGCATAGAACCACCTTGTTGGTTTTGGCAATTACCTTACATAACATCCCGGAAGGATTAGCGGTAGGGGTGTTATTTGGTGGCGTAGCGGCGGGATTACCGGAAGCTTCCATTAGCGGCGCAGTAGCTTTGGCTTTGGGTATTGGTATTCAAAATTTCCCTGAAGGATTGGCGGTATCAATGCCATTAAGAAGACAGGGAGTTGGCAAATTTAAAAGCTTTTGGTATGGACAGTTATCGGCGGCCGTTGAACCGGTGGCAGCGGTAGTGGGCGCTTTAGCAGTGAGCTTTTTTACACCATTGTTGCCTTATGCATTGGCATTCGCGGCCGGTGCCATGATGTTTGTGGTAGTGGAAGAAGTGGTTCCTGAAACGCAAAGAGATAATCATACCGATATTGCTACTTTAGGCTTTATCGGTGGCTTTATTGTAATGATGACGTTGGATGTCGGTTTAGGATAGAAAGCAGCTGTATTAAATCTATTCTGTCTTTTCTTTTTCTAATTCCAAACCATATATAATGGCTTTCAAGGCAGTTTTCGACATTACTTTTTCTAAATTGCCGTAATGTTTATGATAGTCAGACATACTGGCTTCAATGACTTTCAAAGCTTCCTCTTTGCCATATATCTCATCGATCTCACATTTTTTAGTGGCTTCATCACCCGGGATTTGTTTGTAGGTTATGAAGTAATGTTTCAACCGTTGGATAATTGATTTGGGAACGTCATTGATGTCTTTCCATTCGGCATACGCTTCATCACCTCTCAATACGGCAATGATCTTGTCATCTGCCTCACCGCCATCTATCATTCTGAAGCCACCTATTGGAATGGCGGGTACGATAATATTACCTTGGCTGATACTTCTTTCCGTTAAAACACAAATATCTAATGGGTCATGATCTCCAACAATATTAGTTCTACCGGTGCTGTTCATACAACGCTCGGCAATTTTTTTATCGCAAAAAGTTTTAGGAATAAAGCCATACAAGGCCGGAACTATGTTTGAAAATTTTTGAGGGCGATCTACTTTTAGAAATCCGCTGATCTTATCAATTTCATATTTAACGGTATCGGTGGGAGTAACCTCAATAAAGGTAGTGACCACATTGGGAGCATCATCGCCGATATGGATGCCATGCCATGGATGACTAACAAATCTATGACTGATGAGTTCCCATATCTTATCTAAATTTTTCTTACCCATTTTATTCAAATTAGCTTGCAATGTATGTAAATCCGATGAATAGGGCTTAGGCTTATAGTTTAGATAATGGTTTAGTTTTTGCTAATTAATTGTCTGCTAATTCTTCCTCATCATTTGGAGGTGGAGCGGGATAATCAATTTTATCTAAATGAACTTTAACACTATCAAAATGAGCCATATATTGTGGTAATTCTTTCGCCGGAACAGGATCGCTCGGTGGCAGCTCTTCTCTGGCCGGATCTACTTGTTGGCCGAATTTCCAAAACCTGTAACAAACGTGAGGCCCAGTGGCCAACCCGGTACTACCTACATAACCAATGATATCTCCTTGGCTAACATGTTTTCCGGGTCTAATACCGGCAGCTATCTTACTCATGTGCAGATATTGAGTCGTATAAGTGCTGTTGTGTTTTACTTTTACATAGTTTCCATTGTATTTTTTGTAGGCTGCTTCTATTACGACTCCATTGGCTGTGGACATAATTGGAGTTCCGGTGGGGGCGGCATAATCGGTGCCGAAATGCCCTTTGCGTTGGCCGGTCACCGGATGCACTCTGCTATAGGAAAACTTGGAGGTTAATCGTCCAAATTTTAATGGTGATTTCAAAAATGTTTTTTGTAGACTTTCTCCTTCCGCATCGTAATAGCTGTAAACAGAATCGCCTTCCAACATATATTTATTGGCGTAGATCTCTCTACCATAGTGATCAAAAACGGCCGCTTTAATATCGGATATGCCCAACGAAATACTATCTACAAATTTCTCCTCGTAGATCACTTTGAATTTATCGCCTTTTTGCAAATGATAAAAATCGATGGTCCATGCATAAATACTCGATAATGATAAGGCCAATGTTGGATGCAGATTGTTTTCGTCTAGTGTCATATACAAAGACGAGTTGATGATTCCTGAAGCTGTTTTTTCTTCCACACGAATGGGTTTTTGCCCCATATACACACAAACGGAGTCGCGCAGATCGCAAACCACATATTCCGCAACATTTTTTTCGTAGATAAAAAACTCGGAAGTTCGGGTGGAATCTTGTCGTTGAAGGATATAATAATTCTGACCGGTTCTAATCTTTCTAAAATCGAATATGCCTTCTGATTTTTCTGTGAGTTCATGGATTTTAGCATAATCGACATTGTGTTTTAACAATATATCTGCTAAAAAGGAATTTCGTTGGATGGTTTCACTGCTAATGTCGAGCGAATCAACCTTAATGCCGTAGAAGTATTTACTTTCAACGACTTCTTCATCGCTCTGCTCGTTTATTCTGTTTCTTTTTTCCTTACAACCGCTAAAGATCAGTAGCACCGCCAACAGTAAAATTGTAAAGGATTTTATTTGTCGTTTTTCCATCATTGCTATCCGGCGGCAAATATCTAACATATTTTTTAATGGCTGACCAATCTTTACTAATATTTAGGAAATTTAGGAATTGAGGTGTGTATAAATAAAAAGAGTTGGCGCTAACCAACTCTTTTATTTCAAGATAGTGTTTGTAGTTAATTGAACTTTTCAAAATAGATTAGAGAGTAATCTCCGCTGTTTTGATCGTCTTGTTCTTTAATCACCAATGTTGTACTGTTCACTGATTCTACTGTACCGTAAATATAGATCGAGCCCTCTTCGTAAACCTCTGCATATTCCGGATCATTGGGATGATTGAGTACATCATCCTTGCTTTCAAAATCAACAATGGCAATGGTATTGTTTCCGGCATTATACGACCAGTTACCAATATAGATATCTGAAATGTCTTCCAAGCCACAATCCGGTGTAGAGGATTGAATTTCATCCAGATAATTATCTGTATAGGCGCCACTTGACATTAGCTCAATCCAAGCATATGCTTTTGTGGTGATGGCGACAGAATCCCAAGAGATTCCATTGCAATCTCCTTCAGAGCTGTAATAGTATTCACCATCCAGCGCTCCCCATTCTTCTGTTTCAGAATCAACTAATTCTCCATCTTCAAAATCTTCATATTTGCTGTATTTCCATTTCCCGACTAATTGATTGTTACCTCCCCAATTGGTAATGATTACACAGAATTGCTCTATTTGGCTGATATTACCATTTTCATCATAAGCACAAATATAAATGCAGAACTCACCTGTTTCGGGAGTCTCTACCAAATCGATCGGTAAACCAAAATTCTCAACTACTCTTTGGCCGGCGAATGCTCTATCCGGATTAGACAATATGGTTCTTAACCCATTGGCTGAAGCGGCCGGAACATCATAATAACTACTAGCTCCATCAACTTGTAGATAAAGTCCGGCAAAGTCATCATCAGTGTTGAATTTTAATTCAAATCCAACGCCGGGAAGACCGGAATAGTCGTCTTGCAACAATGAAAAATTAGGACCGGTAGCACTGGGAGCAGGTGGAGCTCCAATAATTTTTGTAGCACCATCAATTAGTAAATATTCGGTAGCCACATTAGGATCTAGATCTTTAATGCCTTCCTCACCATCATCGGAGCAAAAGGTAAAAAAGGTTAGTGCTGAAAATAACAATAATAGATTTTTGAATTTCATACTTATAAGTTTTGTGATTAATAATATGTATCGAACATATATGACAAAACTGTAGAAAAGTAACCTTGTTTTATGGAATTTGAATCTAAAATGACTCTTACTATAAGAGTTTCCCTTCTATCCCTCTGACGCAGGTATTTCGTCCCTCGGAATACCTGTGTTTTATTTTACTTCAATGATGAATAGATCTTCTTCGGGTTTTTTCATCATGTATTGTTCACGGGCATAAGTTTCCATTTGTTCCGGAGTGGAGAAGGTGGAAGCATATTCAGATTTACTTTCTTCGATCATTTTTTGAAAGTATTCTGTTTGTTTATTGAGTTTATTCAAATGCCTTTTAAACTTAATCTGACTAGGAATGTCATTACTGTCAAAAAACAGTAAATAAGTGAAGAATGCCACTATTGTGATCGCATATTTATTCTTAAAAATATCCGGCAGATCGTTCCAAAATTTAGGGAATGGATTTTTCATGGTTTAAAATTATTATTGAAGTTAATGATAAAACGGATTACTTATTGACAGAGTGTGCATGAACCCATAAGAAAAATTTAGGAGAGAGACACTTCGCAGCGCTCAGTATGACATGCAAGGCAAAAGATGTGTCATCTTGAAGTTTACCGAAGCATCTCATTAAATGGCCAATTGTTCCCCGATCGCTTTGGCAGCCACATAGGCGGTTGTCCATGCCGCCTGAAAATTATAACCGCCGGTAACAGCATCAATATCCAAAACTTCTCCGGCAAAGTATAAATTTTTTAATGACTTGTGTTCCAACGTTTTGGAGTTAATATCATTCAATGATACACCGCCACAGGTTACAAACTCTTCTTTAAAAGTACTTTTTCCATCTACCTGAAATTGGCAATTGCATAATTGTTCATTCAAGCTGTTCAAGTGTTTTTTGGATAAGGCATTCCAAGTCATGGTATCATCAATATTGGCTTGCAGCACCAGTTTTTTCCATAATCTTTTTGGAATGTCAAATGCATTATGGCCATGCACATTTTTTTTTGGATTTTGATCTTTGATGCGGTTGAGCTGCATACGACATTCATCTGTATGGAGATTAGACCAATTCACACTAATGGTGAAATGATAGTTAACT
>JAGQYH010000006.1 GCA_020436175.1 Bacteroidota bacterium | reverse complement strand
TTTAATGGGTTTGGATTCCACCTTGAGCAATAGTTTTTGAACTCGAGCACTCTTGATATGTGCCATGGCATTGCCGCCCATTGAGCGGGCAAAGAAAAAACTGGCAATCACCGCCGCTAAACTGCCCACATAGGCGACCACCGGCCCCATCACTGTACCAAACAAAGGAATGGCTGCGCCGATAAAGATCACTCCCGGTAATTGTAAGATGATGGCTAAGCAAAAGGCAATGATAAAAAGCGCAATACCCCAAAATCCTAAAGGTTCAAAAAATAGTTGCAGGTTTTCAATGGTCATTTGCTGCCCGATAGGCGTAAACAATTTTACGGCAAAGGCAATAATGATAAAGGCGGCAAAAAGAAAAAGCTTAACAACTTGTTTTCTGGGCATGATTAAAAATAAGATAAAATTCTAAAAATTATTGAATAGGTTAATTATCGTTCGGATATTTACAATCTAATAATTTTCACTATAACCAAAAATTACGACCATGATTGAAGGCTTTTTCCCAAGAACGATTTTTACAGAAGAACACGAATTATTTAGAGCATCTGTCAGAGACTTACTTCAAAAAGAATTAGTACCTCATGTGGAAAAATGGGAGAAAGATCAAATGGTGTCACGAGCTTCCTGGAGAACCTTAGGAGAGAATGGTTTCTTAAGCATGCAGGTAGCAGAAGAATATGGAGGAATGGGCATTGGAGATTACCGATACAATGCCATTTTTAATGAAGAGTTGGGCTATACCGGTTGCGCCAGTATTGCTATCGGTTATTCGTTGCATTCAGATATTGTTACGCCTTATATTGAACACTATGGCAACGAAGCCACCAAACAAAAGTATTTGCCGAAAATGGTGAGTGGTGAGTTTATTGGTTCTATTGCCATGACAGAGCCTGGTGCGGGTAGCGATTTGCAGAATATTAAAACCACGGCAGAAGATAAAGGAGATTATTATCTGGTAAATGGATCAAAAACTTTTATTACCAATGGTTATTTGAGCAATGTATGCGTGGTGGCGGTCAAAACAGATCCGGCACAAGGAGCCAAGGGAACCAGTTTGTTGGTAATCGATGATAGCATGGAAGGTTTTACGAAAGGTAAACCTTTTCACAAGGTTGGGTTACATGCTCAGGATACTTGTGAATTGTTTTTTGAGGACGTGAAAGTACCAAAGGAAAATTTATTGGGTGAAACAGGAAGAGGTTTTGCCTATATGATGACAGAATTGGCGCAGGAGCGTTTGTTGGTAGGCTGGGCCGGATTAGCATTGACGGAGAAGAATTTGTCGGATTCAATAGAGTATATCAAAGAACGTAAAGCATTTGGGAAACCCATTGCGGCGTTTCAAAACACGAAGTTTAAAATTGCGGAATTGGTATCCGAAGTGCAAATGGCAAGGGTATATGCCGACAGATGTTTGGAATTGCATTGCGATAAAAAGTTGGATGGTGCCATGGCATCTATGATGAAATACAAACTCACCGATCTCCAATTTAAAGTGGCGGATGAATGTTTGCAGCTACATGGTGGCTACGGCTATATGTGGGAATATCAGGCTGCTAAAGCCTTTGCTGATTCCAGAGTACAAAAGATCTATGCCGGCACCAATGAAATTATGAAGGAAGTAGTAAGTAGAAAGTTTTTGTAGCAAGCTTTATACCTTAATAAAATTCAATCTTTCATTGGCGATCTCACTGGAATATTCAATTCTTAATTGATCAATTTTCTTTCTAAAATAGGAATAGATCTTTCTGGAGTTCTTTTCTGCACTTTCCTGATTGGTGAAATCCTTATTCAAATACCTTGAAATGGAAAACAATGTTCTGGGAAATTCATATATAATTAAGTGGTCTTCTTTGATATTTGCACGAATCCAAAAAGGTTCACTGTACGTTTCTTCTCGTACATAAAGAATGTCGGAATTCATTTCCACTTTTTCGCTATAATGGTTGAGTGCGGCCAATGTTTTTGGCATCCCAATTTCAACTGAAATTTGATTAGCGGTAAAAGTTCTGATGGTATTGTCGGGTAATTGAAAGTGAATAGGTGTTTTTGTTTTTAATAGTTTGCCTAAGCGTCCGGTAAAATTCATAAAGTATCCGGTAGCTAAAATTTCGGCCAGTGACTTTCGATAAGCCTTTACATTCTCGATGTAGAATATGATAGCCAAAATTGCAGACAAGAATAAACCAATTCCAATTGCTGCCCATATGCTTGGAAACAACTTTGGTGCTGCTCCTTGAATATAACCTCCATACGTACCGGCAGTAGGAACCACCGAGTAGAACAAATCCTTTATTGGAAAGAACTTTAAACTGAGTTTCATATATGTGTTTTAGAATTATTTTTGATCATCGGATGTAGAATATGTTCCGATGATTTTAAAAAACAATATACGAAAACTCCATAAACAAAATCTATTGAATGTTATACCATTGCGGATGGTAAAGCCGTAAAATAGAAGGTTGATTAATTTATGACAGTACGTAAAGATGTCTGATTTTTGACATCCAATCTCCAATATCTATTACTCCACAAACTTCAACCAACCATGTCGGTCGGGAACAGCATTGGATTTAATACCTTCCAGTTCTTCTTTAATACGCTTAGAAATAACAGCTTTGTCGAGATCCAAATGGTAATCTTCGCCTCTAAAACCAAATCGATTGATATGCGTAACCGTAGCTGCCGTTCCTGTGCCGAACATTTCTTCTAGAAGTCCGTTATTGTGCGCTGCCACAATTTCAGCGATATCGATCTTTCTTTGTTCCACTTCGTAACCCAAGTCTTGTGCGATTCTAATCACACTTTCTCTGGTAACGCCTTCTAAGAATGTTCCGTCAATGGAAGGTGTGATCAATTTACCATCCAAAACAAAAAATACATTCATGGTGCCAATTTCTTCCACATACTTTTGCTCTCGACCGTCTAACCATAAAATGTCTTTATATCCTTGTTTTCTGGCTAATTCCACAGGATAAAGCGTTCTGCCATAATTCCCTGCAGTCTTGGCATAACCCACGCCACCTTTTACTGCTCTGGCATATTCTTCAGAAACCAATACCGAAACCGGCTCAGAATAATACGGTCCAACCGGACCCACCATGATGATGAACATATACCTGTCAGACGTTTTAACACCGATGCAAGGTTCATTAGCAAACATTAAAGGTCGCATATATAAAGAGCATCCCTCCTTATTCGGTATCCAAGCAATATCTAATTTGATCAACTCCAGCAAACCTTCCATAAAGATATCTTCCGGTACTTCAGGCATCGACATTCTCACTGCTGATTTGTTGAAACGTGCAATATTTTTATCCGGTCGAAACATAGCGATTCTTCCATCAGTAGTTCTATGTGCTTTCATGCCTTCAAAGATTGCCTGTCCATAGTGGAGGGCAGAAGTGGCCGGACTCAATGGGATAGGGCCATAGGGCATGATTTTGGCAGTTTGCCACTGTCCGTCAAAATATTCTGCCACCAACATGTGATCAGAAAATGTTCTTCCGAAAGGGATGTTGTTGAAATCCACAGCATCAATTTTTGATTGCGTGCACTTTTCAATTTCTAAAAGCTGTGTTGCTAGCATCTTAAGTTGTTTTAAGTGTTTATATTTGACGGATCGTCAAAGGACAAAGATACATATATTCAAAAAGAAATAGAAAGCGGCATGTTCATTAATCTCAAAAAAGTATATCAATTAGATATTTCAAGTCAGGAAAATGAATTACTGCAGAAAGCAAAGGATAATCCTACACAACTCACAACCTTGGTATTTATTGACCAATTGATACCTGGCAGCGATCAAGAAGCGCTGTTATTAAAAATTTTAGGAGCCGTTGATTTGAAGGAGAACAACTATGTTTTTATCAGTCGGACGGATCATCCACATTTATGTTTAGGACATTTTGATCAAACGCTTTTTACCAATTTAAAATATATAATCGTGTTTGGTTTAAAAGCAAATGATGTCGGATTACATACAATTAGTAAAAAGTATTTGAATATGACCGTTGGAGACAAGCATATATTATTTTCGGATAATTTAGTTACTCTGCAGCAACAATCCGCTTTGAAAGGAGAACTTTGGAACAGTTTAAAAAGGATGTTTGAAATGGGGTAGATGCAAAGATCATTGAAAGGAGAGACTTACTACACTAACTTTTATCACTTGAACAATGGAATTAATTTTTGCTACCGGCAATCAGAACAAAGTAAAGGAGTTTCAACAGGAATTGGCCGGGAAATATGATGTAAAAACTTTAGCGGAAATTGGGTTTACGGATGAACTGCCCGAAGATCAGGACACTATTGAAGGCAATTCATTACAAAAAACACAAACCCTCTACAATTTAATAAAGAAAGATTGTTTTGGGGAAGATACCGGATTAGAAGTGGCTGCTTTAGATGGAGAGCCCGGCGTGTATAGTGCCCGATATGCAGGCGATCAAAAAGACAGCGAAGCCAATATGGATCTGTTACTAAAAAATCTAAATGGTAAAAAAGATAGAAGTGCACAATTTAAAACCGTTATTACGTTAATATTAAGTGATAAGGTGTATCAATTTGAAGGTATTTTAAAAGGTACTATCGGACATTGTAAAAAGGGGAGCGGTGGTTTCGGGTACGATCCTGTTTTTGTTTTAGAAGATGGCAGAACATTGGCAGAATTAACGCTGGAAGAAAAATCTACCGTTAGCCATAGAGGAAAGGCTGTTCGTAAGTTGATACAATTCCTTCAGAATGATTATATTTATAAAGTAGAATAAAGATATTCATGCAACGAATGAGTGAAAAAGAGACTCTATATAATGAATTGATCGCGGGTTGTTTGAAAAACAAGCGAGATGCGCAAAAGGGATTATATGATTTAATGTCGCCCCGGATGTTCTCGATTTGTTTGCGATACGCAGATGGATATCAAACCGCAGAAGATCTGCTTCAGGAAGGATTTATTAAAGTATTTAAATACATCAATAAATACCGTGGAGATGGTTCTTTTGAGGGATGGATGAAAAGAATTTTTGTCAACACAGCTATTGAACATTATAGGAAAAAAGCCAGAATGTATCCTATAGTGAATTTAGATTATGTTGATTATGATTTAAAAGTGGAACAAATTGCAGATGCGCTCGAGTTACAAGATTTACAAAACTTGATCGGGAAGCTGTCACCGGGATACAGAACGGTGTTCAACTTGTACATTGTAGAAGGGTATTCTCATAAAGAGATTGGTGAAATGCTCAGTATTTCAGAGGGTACATCTAAATCACAGTTGGCGAGAGCAAGATATCTGTTACAAAAAATGATAATAGAGACTGATAAGGTCGGAAAGCATGAAACATTGGCGAAATAATTGGGAAAAGTTCGTAAGTAAAAAACTGCAGGATGCAGAGACCTCGCCGGAGCCTCACGTTTGGGAATTGATTGAACAGCAATTGAATGCCCAAGATGCCAACGCTACAGGTAATACTTATAAAGTCGCAGCAGCTTTAGCTTTGGTGTTGTTGATGGCAACAGCTTCTCTTTTTATGATCAATTCACCACAAGGAGAACTTGCTCAGTTCAACTCTCATTTAGATCTTAATTCAATAACTGCTCCGGTGGCTATGGCTTCAGAAACGGATGAGTCTATTGAAATAAGCATTATGAATAAGATTACGTCCGATTTAGAAAGAAACCGGTTGGACAAAACCATTACGGCTGATCTAAATCCACTTGGATGGATTACATTCGAAGACAATAGTATTCGCCATGACGGAACGATCAAAGTGCCTAACTTCAATACTATTTTGAACCCTCAACATTTTGATGAAAATGTACATTTGCCCTATGTGGCCGCAAATGTTAACGGTGAAAAGCAATATGTTTTTGATGCTTCTACTGTTCAATTGTCGTATTACAAATTGAACAATTGGAGAGCGGATATCATGCCAAACAACACCAGGTCATTGGCAAACATTACTAACCATCAAATGCTGCCTAATGATATTTTGATCAGTCAATCAATTGAACCTTCTTTAGCTGTCATGCAGGATATGATGCATATCCAAACAGTAAATAAATCATTTATCAACCACAATTCAATAAACGCTGAACTCGCCTATCACCATGAAGTTTTAGCCAAAGAGTTCAATAGTACGGCTATGGTTAACGATAATGAGTTAATGCTAGTGGTGGCAGAGCAGCAAACAAGTTGGTTAGCCGAAGCACAACAAGAGTTGGAAGAATGGAAAGCATCCATTGCCACTACACAAGTGGAAACACAATTAAAGGAACAAATGGATGAAAAGATTCAATCACAGTTAATTGAAGAAGCTATTTTAGATGAGGACGATCCGCTAACTAAACTTCAAAAAAAGCAAAAAGATCTTTATTACGCCAATAACATTAATAAAGGCTTCCATATTGGTTTGGTAACAGGGTTTCAAAATACTTGGGTAGCAAAAGCCAGTCGAAATAAAGAAGTTAGCCGGGATGATGTGCAGTATAAGTTTTCACCCGGTTATCAGGTAGGACTTAATTTTGGATATGATTTTACGAATCATTTCGGTCTTATGGCAGAGGTGAAATATTCCGATGAAGGTACCAGATATTATAATCCGGCTAAAGATAGAACGGAGCATCTCAATCTAAAATACATTGAAGTTCCGCTATATGTTAAGTTTAAGCACAGCAAACCGACTTCAAAAATGAAACCTATGGTTTTCAATTACTTAGCCGGTGTTAGCTTCAGTGATCTTAGAAGTGTATCAACTACTATTAACGGCGAGATAGATCAACGATTTGCCCAGGATTATAACACTAGTGAATGGGGACTTACAGCCGGTTTTGATTTTGATATCTACATGAACAGAAACTTGTTTTGGACAGTCGGTACCAGAGTCGGTATCAGTGGATTATCTAAGAGCTTCCCTAAGTTTAAAGGTGAGGAAACCGGTACATTGAACTACAGTGTAGGTATATTTACTCGAATTAGTTTTAGAAAACCGGGGAAGTAAAAAGGTACAATATTCAAGTCTCAAGTCTCAATTTTCAAGTAATATTGTAAGGTATGTTTTGGATTTATCAACCGCAGGGTATTGCTCTAGTTTTATGTTTTATATTCCTAGTTAGTTTCACTTTTTATAAAGTCATACAAATACGGAATACGATTCAATTTAATATCGTAAGGTTAAATGGTATTTACCAAGTTGGAATCATTTCTATGCTTATTGGGATCATGGGCACTCTTATCGGCAAAATTAATGCTTTTAAAGCTATTGCAGATGCTGGTGATATTTCACCGGATATAGTGGCATTAAGTATTAAGGAGTCACTTTATTACTCAGTTGCTGGTTTAATATTGCTAATTGTTTCCATCCTATTTTACGGCATCATAAAAGAATGGGTTAATGTTTTAAGTATAAAGGATAGCAAGGAGAACTAATCAAATATTGTAAATCATAAATTAATCAAGTGTTAGATTACTGAAATTAGCATTGGAAAACGAATTTATATCGAAACGCTTCATAACTCTCCTTCAATTTAATTAATTTGTGCTGTATGGAACTTCAAGTCTGTTTATGAAATACATTATTAGATTACCTTATGTCCAATAAAAAAAGAGTTTTCATCACCGGTGGTGCCTCCGGATTAGGGAAAGCTTTGGCAGAAAAATATGCTAAAGAAGGCTATGCTGTTTGCATTGGAGATATCAACGATGACGAAGGTAAAGCGGTGGTGCATGAATTAGCCCAAAAGTATACTGTTGATGTAATCTTTAAACATTGCGACGTAACTTCGGAGTCTTCTTTGCAAAAGGTTGCAGATGAACTTCTTCAAGAATGGGATGGTGTGGATGTGGTGATCAACAATGCCGGCGTTGCTACTTCAGCCTCTATTGATGGTGGATCTTTGGATGATTGGGAATGGGTGATCAATATCAATCTTTTAGGAGTGGTTAGAGGATGCAAAGTATTCACGCCTGTTTTTAAGCGACAAGGCAGTGGTTACTTCATCAATATCGCATCTATGGCCGGTATTATCCATCTTCCGTTGATGGGCAGCTACAATGCCACCAAGGCGGCCGTAGTGGCATTATCCGAAACTTTGAAAATGGAATTGGCGGATGACAATATCGGCGTTACCGTCGTTTGTCCTTCTTTCTTTAAAACGAATTTAGATGCTACCATGCGTTCCAATGAGCAAATGAAACAAATGGTTCGTAAGCTATTTGATAAATCGCCTATCAACGCGGAGGATGTGGCCAAGATGGTTTATGATGCACATCAAAAAGAGGATTTCTATGTCATTACTCATAAAAAAGGTAAAACAGCATTTTGGATGAAAAAACTGCTGCCAACAAAGATTTATCATCAAAATTTATATAAGGAAACCAAAGCTTTCAGAAAGAAGAAGTCCGATTCAAGTTAAAAATTATGACTGAAATTTAGAATACAAAATATGCCAAATAACTCAGTATTAGATAAAGCAAAATCGGTTCGGGAAGGAGAGGAATTGGATATTCAAGCGATACAGAAATGGTTGTCGGATAAAATTGATGTGCCGAATGAAACGCCCCAAGTGACACAATATTCGGGAGGTGCATCCAATTGGACTTATTGCCTTACCTATTCCGACCGAGAGCTGATCTTAAGGCGGCCACCGGCGGGAACAAAGGCTAAATCAGCCCATGATATGAATAGGGAATATACTGTCCAGAATGCGCTGATCAAGGTATTTCCATATGTGCCAAAAATGTTGGCTTTCTGCGACGATTCCGCAGTGATCGGTTGTGATTTCTATGTGATGGAAAAATTGAATGGTATCATTCCGAGAGCCAATCTACCCAAAGGACTTGATCTTTCGGAAAAGGAAGTCCACCAACTTTGTACTAATGTTTTAGACCGATTGGTAGAACTGCATCAGGTGGATTATAAGTCAGCGGGTTTGGCTACCTTAGGCAAGGGTGAAGGCTATACTCGACGACAGATCGAAGGTTGGATAAATCGTTATGGAAAGGCGAAAACCTGGAATGTGCCGTCCTATAAGAAAGTTATGGCTTGGTTACATGAACGCATTCCTGAAGATGTAGCCACTTGTGTCATCCACAACGATTATCGCTTCGATAATGTGGTATTGCATCCGCAACAACCGACAAAAGTTATAGGTATATTGGATTGGGAACTGTCCACATTGGGCGATCCGTTGATGGAACTAGGTAGCAGTTTGGCCTATTGGATCCAAGACGATGACAATTTCGCGTTCAAGGCTTCAAGACGGCAGCCTACCAATTTAAAAGGCATGTTGAGACGGAAAGAAGTAGTGGAATACTATTTGGATAAAATGGATTTGAAAATTGATAACTGGTCATTTTATGAAGTTTATGGCTTGTTTCGTTTAGCCGGTATTTTACAACAGATCTACTATCGCTACCACCATAAACAAACCAGAAATCCGGCTTTTAAGAATTTTTGGATTTTGAACCATGCCTTGAACCAAAGATGTTTAAAGGTGATGAAAGCGGCGAAGTGAGAAAAGTATGAAGTATTAAGTCAAAAGTATTAAGTTTTAAGTATTAAGAGTTAAGTTGAAAGTTTGGAAACCAATATTAAATCAGGATTGCTCTTTTTATCTGTTTTATTATTCTAAGTATGGAGAACTCGGCAATTTTATTGGTGTAAACGAATTATTTGCGATCCCAATCAAAAGCAAAACTGGCAGATAATACCGGCAAAATTTGACCTCTTCGGTCTTGAACAATACCGATTCCAGCTTCAAATTCTTCATCTACTAAATAGGTTCTGTTGGTACCGTTTTGAATATCCAGCCGCAAGGCCATTTCACATTTTGGCATATAGCGGGTATAAGTGAACATGACATCTATTCTATAATACAAAGGTCCTTTTTCATTGTAAGAATCTTCCAGATTGTAAATGGTTTGCCCTGCCAGTAAGCTGGCTGCTTCATCAATCACAGGATAACGTTTTCCTCCGGCCAATTGGGTGTTAAGGCCTATCCTCAGCTCATCCTTTTTCTTTTTACCCAAATTGAATTCTTTTCCGGTGATCAGTTTAATGGAGAAATTATTGTTCCATACCGAATTTCGGATAACGCCATCACTACCTTTATATTTAGAACTATAGACAGAACCATTTACCACAGCTAACCATTTATTGAGGGTGAAAAGTGAAAAGGAAACATCCAACCCGTAATTCCAGCCTTTACCATCGGATATCAAACGATCTTTATTTATAATTCCACGGTCATTGATGGCAGAATAAAAGATATTTTTCCCTTCTCCTGAAGTATCTGTCACGGGCACATCATACAAATATTGATGATACGCTTCTACCGAAAATTGAATGGCATCATTAGGCACAAAATTATAGGCCAATACATTGTGCCAAGATTTCATAAACTTCAAATTTTGGTTGGGTTGTTCTACTTCGCCATTATCATTTTCAACCTTTTGATAGTAAGTGATGAGGTTTTCCAATTTATTGTATAAACCTGTTCCATAAGAGATAAAGTGTTTTTTATTGATGTTGTATTGAACGGAAAATCTCGGCTCAATTCGCCATCTTTTATTGACTTCAAAATAGGATTGATGCAATCCTGCTACTAATGTAAATCGTGGGTTTGGTGTGTATTTTGCACTGCTGTACAAGCGATAATATCGAGTGTTGTTTATTTCTCTGATGCTGGTAGTTAAAATTTGAAGGGAATCATCCATTTTTTGTCCGTTGAGATCAAAAAATATCTGATCCACCATAATGCCTGATTTTAAAGTCACATTTGTCCATTGATTGTGAAAATAACCATGCAGTTTAATCACATTCCGATTGTAGTGATCAATTTTTCTCAACTCGAAAACGAGGTTACTGTCTTGGATGGATTGTTCATTACCGTATTTGGTATTTAGAAGTCCTGCAATAATTGCAAATCTCGATCTTTCATTTATGCGAACATGGTAGTTGGCTCCATTAAAAATATGGCCGTAATGATTGATATCTCGCTTTAGAAGTTCTTGTGTGCCGAAATCATCCTTGTTCTTTTTTTCCTTGTTGACTTCACTCCACCCATTGACACCAAACAAATTGATCTCACTTCTGGTACCGATTTTAAATTGGAATTTGTAGTTAAAATCTTGAAAAACAGGTGCCTCTAATCCTTTGATGTCAATACCCATCTTTTCGACGAGTGCTAAAGTAGAATATCTGTAATTTACCAAATAGCTTGCTTTATAACTAATTGGTCCTTCTGAAAAAAGTTCTGCTCCAATAAGACTTACTCTGGTTTTTACAACATATTTATCGTATGCTCCGTTTCTCAATTTAATGTCGAAGACACCACCAATGGCATTGCCGTATTCAGCAGGGTAGGCGGCAGTTAAAAAATCAGATTTATCCATAATGTGGCCACTGATCATGCTTACCGTACCACCGGTTCTCCCTTCTTCCGTAAAATGATTGGGCGAGTGTAGGTCTAATTCTTCTACTCGCCACATATTGCCTCTGGGATTGTTTCCTCTCACCGTTACGTCATTTTGTGCATCATTCTTTCCTCCGGAAACACCGGCAAATAACATAGCAATCCTTCCAGGATCTTCTAAGACTGCCGGGAATTTTTCTGCGAATTTCATAGAAAAGGTATGTGTACTCACCTGACTCATATCATTCACCTGACTATTCTTTTCCAAAGCAGTGATCTTTAACTCATTCAATTCGTTGGCAATAGGCTGTAATGAAATCGTTTGTCTAATATTCTGAACCAATTCAATGGTGGTATCCAGCCGTTCAAAATTTATGTGACTCACAATAAATTTGTATTCTCCGGCATGGATATCCTTAAACAAAAAATGACCGCTTGAATCGGAAACGGTAGTATATTGGTGGTCATCATTAATCAGTAAAAGATGAGCATTCTGAACTTTAATTTCAGTTACAGCATGTATCAATTCGCCCGAAAAATGGATGGATTGACTAAAGGTGAATAGCGGGAACAATAACGCCAAAGGAAATATTAGTTTAGGTAAATAAACTATGCGTTTCAATCGGTGGCGACTAACGTCCTTCATACTGATAACTGAAAATAATCAATTATCACCATTCATCATGGACTGTTACGGCATTTGTACTTACTTGATCTCCCAGGCATCGCCCCAAAGCCGCTGACCGCCATCCACATATACTGTTTCTCCGGTAATAAAGGATGCCATCGGACTGGCTAAAAATACTGCCAACCAACCTACTTCTTCCATGGTTCCCAATCTTTTCATAGGAATTCTGTCGTAGATGGATTTTAAAAATTGTTCGGGATATTGTTCCAAGCCGGAAGACTTAATAATTCCCGGTGCGATGGCATTTACTCTTATACCGTAGGTGATCCATTCAATCGAAAGTGTTTTGGTTAGATTGTCCACTCCGGCTCTCGCTGCGCCGGTATGCGCCATTCCCGGAAAGCCTCTGTAGATCTCGGCAATAATGTTGATGATATTACCGGATTTTTGAGGGATAAAGAATTGGTTCGCCATGGTTTGTGTAACCAGAAAAGTGCCGTTCAAATTATTATTGATCACAGCACGCCAACCATTAGGAGTTATATCTTTTGCTGCTGAAGGAAATTGGCCGCCGGCATTGTTGATCAAAATGTCTAATGAACCGAATTCTTTCTTAATCTCATCTGCAACACGGGCAGATTCGTCTTCTTCTCTTATATCTAAGGTGGTGCCATAGCAATTCCCGAAGGCACGCAATTCAGCAGAAGCCTTATCGATTCTATCTTGTTTTCTGGAAGCAATAGCTACATTGGCACCAAGGTCTAAAAATTGCTTGGCCATTACATATCCAATTCCACTTCCACCACCGGTAATAAAAATATTCTTATCCTTAAATAAATTCGGTTGAAACATTTTGTCAGATTTTCGCGGAAGATAGCGAAACTTTCAAGTTTGAGAAAAAAAACAGCAATTTTTACCAATCCGTGAACGCGGCGGAATATATACGACTCAAGCCATTTTCGTATTGGTTAATTTCAGATAGATATTGATCAAAATTAATCGGACTTTGATGATCGACGCGGGTGGATCTTTCACTGGTGAAATATAATGTGGCAGTTTCCAAATCTACAAAAGGGCAATAGTCTAAGGCAGTAGAATTGATATTAGGACCTAAGTTTACTGCTTTCGACCAATTGTATTCTGCATCACGGTAACTGATGTACAAGTCGGCACTACCAATACCATCCGGTCGGTTATAGCCCGAAAAAAGAAGGAAGGACTCATCCGGAGCAATAAAGGCATTGAATTCATATCCGGCAGTATTAATGGAATCACTCAGGGAAATAGGCGTGGTATAAGCACTATCTTTCCAGTAACTTACGTAAATATCTTCCTTTCCTTTGGTGTCTTCTCGTTCTGCCGTGAAATATAAGTTGCCGTTCAAGGCGATGGAAGGAAAAAATTCTTCCCCTTCTGAATTGATCGGAGTACCAATATTTTTTGGCTCAGACCAAGGTGCATTTAGATTAGATCTTTCTACATACCAAATATCCATATCTTTTGTAGTAGATGAATCACTATTTAAAGGACGATTTGAAGCAAAAAATAATTTCAGACCGTTGGCAGAAAGCGATGGCTCCAAATCCCTGTATTGTCCTGAAAAATCGGCAATTTTATGATGAATTTCGCCCTCTTTATTATAGATCATCACAATGGCTGAGCTTTCCTTTTTATAACTTTCCAACGTGATATAAACTTCATTTTTATCATTGGTCATGGTAATATCCCGAACATTGGGAATCGATTGAAAAACTTCTTTTAATAATGCTTCAATAGATAAATCTTGAATGGATAAGGATGCTGAAGTTGTTGTTGAGGCTGCAGGCGGTTCTTCTTTACAGCTGATCAAAAAACAAAAGCATACCAATAGTGTATAAAATAGTTTCATTTGAGGTCAGTTATTTAAGATAATGACGCAAACATCGATAAAATGCACAGAATGATACACTTGCATCCGATAATTTTATCAATTCTCGAATACCTGAGGAGGTAATTCATCAGGATCTTTGTAGGTGCCACCCAATCTGTCCCAGAAAGTAAAGAATTGTCCGAAATTGTAGTTGTTGTACCAATGGTGCGCCGTATGATGATCGGTATAATTGATCACCTTCCAATTGATAAAGCTCACCCGATCATGGATCATTACCGCCCAAACCGTTACAAAGGTCAAGAAACCCAGATAAACATAGATATGTACGGGAAACAAAAACATGCATAAATGATGAGGCAATGCTTGAGCAAAACTATCTACCGGATGAAAGGCCACGGAAGCCCACGGCGTCGGCAAACGGAATTGATGATGATAATAATGTAAATGTTTATATGGCTTTTTCCAATGTAACCATCTATGTGTCCAGTAAATGGATGTTTCTGTGACAAACAAATAAAGAAAAATGCTGAAAATTAACCATGCAATCCCGTAATCGCCTACATTGTAATAGATTTTGGTTTGATCACGCAGAATCAATAAATGTAAAGGAGCCACTACAACAGCATTTCCAATTAATGATACTACCGCCCATTTGATGGATGATTTGATCTTTTCCGGTTTTCTTTTGTATTTAGGATGGTACTTATCTTTCTTTTTTACAAAGAAGAAATAATAACTCAATCCCGATAATATAAAATACAATAAGAGTCCATTGATAATGATGAACAAGAACATCATCGGCAAGTTATGAAAGGATTCCGGTAAGAACATGTAAGCTTAAATTTAGACTTTCAGTTTTTGAATGATTGAAAATAACTAAATATTTTTAATTACTAATAAGTAGGTATGCGGAAAGCCATTTAAACCATTCGGGATAGATGTTTACACCAGGAAGGAAACGCCAAGTTTGATGTCGTCATAACTTATTTTCCCTTTGAAATAGTCAAACAAAGGTTTGATCTTGATTTCACCCGTTTCAGAAAAATAGTATTCCTTTTGTTCCTTAGATAGTTTTTCATGTGCCTTAATGAGCTTTTTCATCAAGCCTGCATCCGGCCGGAATTGTTCAATATCGGTATCGGGAAATTCAGTTTTTATCTTACCTAAATGACCTGCAATTGTCCCTTTAGTTAATCCTCGAGCAGCAGCAATGGCGTCAAGATCCAAACCTTGTTCGATTAAAATCTTGGTTTGTTCCTGCGTACTGATCTTCTTTTCTTTTGGCGCTTTGGCTTTACTTTTTCTATCCAATTTCGCTTCATTCAACTTAATGGCCGCCTTATTGATCGTGCCACCGGCTCTTAAAATAAATTTGCTGTACTGATCCTCAAGATCTTCAACTCTATTGTTTTGGTCGGCTTCAATGCTCAATTGTTGAAAGCGAAGGTCGGCCTTTAGTGCCAACGGATCCACTTCCAAAGCGATATCATTAAAATCGGTTAGTTTTAATCCGTCCATATCTTTCAGTCGGGATAAGGCCACATAACCTTGCCCTCTTTCAAACGTCTTACCAAGATCTATCTCTGCAGCGTCTAAGGTCATGCCCTGACTTTTATGCACGGTAATGGCCCAGCCCAATCGCAACGGTAATTGCGTTAAACTCACCAATGAAGTTCCTTTTTCATTATCGATCGACCATTTTTCGGGATAGACATGGATGATATTGCCTTCCGTAGTTTTTACCACCGGAACAATTTTTGATTCTCCCTCAACGTCTTCTTCTTCAAAATCTATGACTTTGCCGATGGTGCCGTTCATAAATCCGGCTTCGTAATTGTTTTTTACAAACATCACTTTAGCCCCTAGTTTTAACGTCAATATCTCCGGTGCTAAAACTGACTTAGTCAGCATGTCAGCCATTTTCATATTGCCTTTGGTGACGGCTTCAAACACGAACGGATCACCTTCTAAGGAAGCCAGAAATTCTTCATTCACCTGGTCAACATCGATATTATGACTGAATAATCGGGTAGGAGCCCGATCGTTTAAAACGGTATGTTTGGCTTCATATAACAGAGAAAGGCTATTGTTACTCACATGGCCGGACCGAATCTCATTTAAAATGTAGTTCAGATCGTTCTCACTTTGTCTGAATTGTTCTGTCAGATAACAAACCGTCAAGTTAGCTTGTACCCAACACGGTGCCATAAATGCAAATTTTTCCCGGTTAGTTTCTTCTGTGCGGCTAACCGGTGGCAGTTGGAAAAAATCACCCGATAAAATAACTTGAATACCACCGAACGGTTCATAATTGCTTTTAAAATGCTGTAAAACGCGATTGACCATTTCCAATTGTCGTTGATGCAACATGGAGATCTCGTCGATGATTAACACTTCTACAGTTGAAAGTTTCTTATTCAGATATTGTTTGTCGCTTAACTTTTTAAGATCGGTTGAGGATAGGCTGTCTTTAATGCCGATGCCTGCCCATGAATGAATGGTTTGCCCGTTCATGTGAGTGGCGGCAATTCCGGTTGATGCAGTAATGGCTACCGATACTTTTCGAGCTCTTAAATAGTTAATATATTGATTGAGCACATAGGTTTTTCCTGCTCCGGCTGAACCGGTGAGAAATACATTCTTGCCTGATTTAAGTATGGAAAGTGCTTTTTCTTGTTTCATTATTTATCCTTTGCTAAGTTAGAATTAAGAGTGAGAAATTCTATTAATTCCATACAATTGATAAAACAAAACTGTGGAAAGTAAATTTTATTGACTTAATCATTATAAATGACCAGTCCAAAGGGATAGCAAAACTTGTAAACAACCGATAAAAAATCCCAAAACCGCACCGATCAACTCAATGAATTTGAATTCTCTTGAAGTTATGGTCAAAATTAGTTGTTCCAATTTTTCATCCGAGAAGTTATTGATCTTTTTCTCCACCATATCAAGGATGTCGATTTTTTCTTCGAGCTTATCGACATAGTTGTCAATGAGTTTGGGTAAAGTGGTCTCAACATCTTCGGTAACAGACTTGTGTACTCTTTGAATAAATCCTTCCGGAATGACCACTTGTTGAAACTTAGTTTTATGCAGCCTGTCCCGAATCATGGTTTCAACATGAATGGAGACTTGCTCTGCCATTTGATGCATGGATTCCGGATCTTCCAAGAGTTTTTTAATGTCGTCGAATGAAAGCAGATCCCGTTGAACCACATTGCCTAAGTTCTTGGCTAATTTGTGCTTATTTTTCGGAAAAATACCGTGTAACGTAAATAAACCGAAATTAATAGGATTTCTAGGCCGGAATAACAATTTGATGGCAAGGTAATTGGTTACCCAACCGATCAACAAACCGACAACCGGCGGTAGAACCCATTGCAACCATGCTAAAGATACTGATGCTAAAATCAAATCCATCTTTTTAGTTAAATCAATATAATACCTAAAGGCACTTTAGGTATAAATAGTTCACCTCATCAGGTGCGTCCCCATTGAGACGGGTTTTTGCGCCACAAATTTAAAACTTCTTCGTGTTCCGGTAAGATGTATCCATTTTTTATTGCAACGCTAATGAGTGTTTTATAATTCGATAAAGTATAAAAAGGAACATTGCTGTTCTTAAAATTGTCGTCAGCCGTTTCAAAACCATAGGTAAACAAAGCAATTAAACCTACTACATCGGTATTGGTTTCTCGCCTTATTGCTTCTACCGCTTGTAAACTACTTTTACCAGATGAAATGAGGTCTTCTATCATCACTACCTTTTGTCCGTCTTCCACATGGCCTTCCACACTTTTTTGCATACCGTGGCCTTTGGGAGCACTTCGTACATAAATAAAAGGTTTTTGCAATTGATCTGCTACCAAAGCACCCACAGCAATACCTCCAGTGGCTACACCGGCTATAACATCAACATCGTTAAACTTTTCTTTTAAAGTACTCGTTAAACTATCGCGTACAAAATTACGGATATCCGGATATGATAAAATTTGCCTATTATCGCAGTAAACCGGAGACAACCAACCGGAAGCCCATGTAAAGGGTTTTTGTACGCTAAGTTGAATTGCTTTTATTTGTAATAAATATTTCGCCAGTTGTTCTGATATTGCATCCATAAGTTAATACACTATGAGCCAAAAGTATAAAATTTTCATAAATGATAAATTGCTCTTTTTAGTTGACAACCCGGCTAAAGTGGAAGAAATTCTTACTTCCAGGGATCATTACATTATAAAAACCTACAAAAAACTAAAAGATTTGCAGGCATTGGTGCATATTTTATTAAGCGATGTTAACCAAAGCAGTATGGTTATTTACCATGCCAATGTAGAAAAATTGAAGGAGGACTTATTTTCGTTTTTTGAAAATATTGATGCCGCCGGTGGAGTAGTACAAAATCAGGATGGTGAGATATTGTTGATCCATAGAAGAGGATTTTGGGACCTTCCGAAAGGAAAGGTCGAGAAAGGAGAATCACTTGCAGAAGCAGCCGTCCGGGAGGTGCAGGAGGAAACAGGTGTTAAACGGATACAGTTGCAGGAAGCTATACGATTTGATGCCTTGTCTAATGAGTGCACCTATCATACTTATATGGATAAAGATAAAGTAGTGATGAAAGCCTCTTATTGGTTTATGATGACAACGGACTACGCAGGCCCACTAGTAGCGCAGGAAGACGAGGATATAAAAGAAGTAAAATGGGTCCTGCCATCAGAATTAAATCACTATACTTCTAACATGTATGCCTCTATAAGAAATGTAATTGATAACATTCATAACATTACATTTTAATCTTTCTTAAAAAGATACTTTATATATTAGCATTTATATCTGTCAAAACCCCCACTTTTTATAATGGATAGTTATGCGTTCATTTTAGAGATATTATGAATGCATTTTAATTGAAAAACTTCAGTTTGTTGTTATTTGGACATTTTATATGTTTCAAATGTTAGTTTAAAAAATTAAGGATTACATATAGTTTGATTGTAAAAAACAAAAATATTGTAGTGTCCAATCCATGCTCAATTGGCAGTATTTCTGTAGTAAAAATGTTATTTGTTGTATTGTTTTTACTTTGTTCATTTATGACAAATGCTGCAGTTAAATATGTAAATGTAAATGCTGTAGGGTTAAACAATGGAACTTCATGGGCTAATGCATATACCTCTTTACATGTAGCATTGGTAACAGCTGCTTCCGGTGATGAAATTTGGATTGCCCAAGGAGTATATAAACCAACTTCATACCCAATAGGGTGTACCGGTTGTTCGAGTGGTAGGGATTATGCTTTTACACTTAAACCAAACATTAAACTGTTCGGAGGATTTTCAGGCATAGCCAATGAAACAGATATTAGTCAACGTAATTATCATTTATATCCTACTATTCTTAGCGGAGATTTGGATGATAACGGAGCAATTTCAGCGGGTGATGCCTATCATGTAATCATAAGTATTAACGACAATGGGGTTTTGCTTGATGGTTTAACTATTACCAATGGAAACTCTAACAGCGGCGGGTCAGTGACAGTTGAAGGAAGAAGTATAACACAAAATATAGGAGGAGGAGTATACTTTTATGGTGCGAACTCTACCATTGATGCCACCTTTCAAAATTGCATTATTGATCAAAATTCCGCCACGGTAGGGGGTGGAGTAAGTAGAGTTGGTGGAGCCATGGATTTTGTCAATTCATTGATATCGAATAATCTTGGTACACATTCCGGGATATATTGTTTTATTGGTACAGTTGACATTAGAAGTTGCACTTTTTATGGAAATGCTTCTGCTATATTTGAACATTCAACTTCAACAACATTTACAGTATATAATAGCATTTTTTATGGAAACACCTCTCAAGTTTTAAGTGGTGGTGGGACAGTTGATATGTACTATTGTATTCTTCAAAACACATTTAATGTAGTAAATGTAACCGGAAATGTTATTGGTGTAAATCCATATTTCACTGATCCTGACAATGGTGATTTTAAACTGACTTCTTGCTCGCCTGCCATTGGTACAGGAAGTACGGGTTATTTGTCTGTTGATGATTTCGATTTAGATCAGGATGGCAATATATTTGAAAGAATCCCTTTTGATTTGGGTAATGGTGAGAGAATTTATCCTGTTGCATCAGTAGATAAAGGAGCTTATGAATATCAAGGGGCTAGTACATCCAGTTTTATAAACAATAAGTCTGTTTTCAGTTGTGACGTACCTACTACAATAAATGGTATAAACTATAGCGAATCAGGAGTAGTGAGTTACTTTGCCAATAATACCGGGACCGGATGCGTAGATACCACTTATACAATTGAGTTAACTATTGGTAATTGTAAAACTAGCAGTGCCTGCGATCTTAATAAAGCATTAGCGTTTGATGGAGCAATCAACGATTATTTTGGAAGAGAAGTGGATGTGTTTGGAGATGTTGCCATTATTGGTGCCTACTTAGATGATTTGGGCAGTTTAACCAATGCAGGATCAGCTTATATATATAGGAAAGTTGGAGGAGGTTGGGCGCATGAAACAAAATTAACGGCATTTGATGCTGCTATATCTGATCAATTTGGGCAAGGTGTTGCCATTTCAGGTAATGTTGCTGTAGTTGGAGCTACTGGCGATGATCCGGTTGCTAATAGTGGTTCTGCTTATGTATATAGGTATAATGGTTCTTGGAATTTTGAGCAAAAGTTGGAGCCACCGGATGCTGAGGCAAATATGTTCTTTGGTGAAAAAATAGACATTTCAGCGAATAAGTTAATTATTAGTGCAAGACTTGATGATGTGTCATCCACGGATGAAGGGTCGGCGTACATTTATAATTATAATGGAACATCTTGGGAATTAGAACAAAAGCTATTACCAACTAACGGATTGGCAAACGATTATTTTGGTCATTCTGTAGCTATTGATGGAAATATAGCTGTAGTTGGTGCAATAGGCGTTGATGATAATGGTTCTTTAAGTGGTTCGGCTTATGTTTTTAGGTATAATGGAGGAACTTGGGTACAAGAGCAACAATTGTTAGCCAGTGATGGAAATGCCAACGATAGATTTGGTAATGATGTAGATATAAGTGGAGACGCAATTGTAATAGGTGCTTTTACAGATGATAACATTGCCGGATCGCAAACCGGTTCGGCCTATATTTTTAGATATAATGGCAGTAGCTGGGTGCAAGAGCAGAAGTTAAACTCATCTACTCCTATAATCAATAATAATTTTGGAAGTTCAGTAGGTATAAGTGGTGACAGAGTTTTAATAGGGGAGAGTTTTGGGGACATAGCAGGAGCTAACTTTGGAAATGCATTTTTGTTTGAATACAATGGTGGCAGTTGGACTGAAATTCAATCGTTATCAGCATTTGATGGTGCCAATAGTGATTTGTTTGGATATGCTTGTGCCATATCCGGAAATGAAATAGTAGTTGGTGCTTACTTGGAAGATGGTGCGGGAACTAGTAGTGGTGCTGCTTATTTTTATGAGATAGCTACAGATCAATTTAACACGCAAATTGTGGACGCCTGTGATTCTGTACAAATCAATGGCGTTTGGTATAATGAAACTCAACTAGTTTATGATACAATTAGTTTGGCATGTGGGGATTCAATTTTAATGACAGAGTTGACTATTTCCAACTGCAGTGCAACCGAATACTGTATGTACCAAAAAATAACGGCTTCAGATGGTAATGCTGGTGATAACTTTGGCAATCAAGTATCTGTTTTTGGAAATAGGGCAATTGTTGGTTCCTATCGAGACAGCGATGCCGGTCAATGGCGAGGGGCTGCTTATATATATGAGTATAATGGCTCAGCATGGGTGCAAGATCAAAAACTAACTGCATCAGATGGCGTTGATCAAGACTTTTTTGGGGTGAATGTTGACATTTCAGGAGATATTGCCGTAATCGGTGCCTATTACGACGACAATTTGGGAGCCAATAGTGGTTCGGCCTATGTGTTTGAACATGATGGAAGCAACTGGGTTGAAACCGATATTTTATATGGTTCCGATATTGAATCCAACGATTGGTCCGGTAGGTCAGTAGCAGTTTCAGGAAACATGATTGCTGTAGGAACTCCAAATGATGATGATGCGGCTAACAACGCAGGGGCAGTGTACATTTTTCAAAAAACTAACGGCTCATGGACTGAAACGCAAAAGATAGTGCCACCGGGTGCCCCGAATTTAGCCTTATTTGGCTATGGTGTATCCATTGCTGGAGATTGGATGATTGTGGGAGCTTATTATGAACAAACAGGCACTGGTGCCGCATATATTTATAAATGGGATGGTACTGAATGGGCTTTTGATCAAAAAATACTGGCTTCTGATGGGGCAACCCAAGATTACTTTGGCTTCGAGGTTGATATAGCTGATGATGTGGCTATTGTTGGTGCATATTTAAATGACGATGATGGGTCAGGAAGTGGTTCTGCCTATATTTTTAGATACAATGGCAGCAATTGGATTCAAGAAACTAAGCTGACGGCTTCTGATGCAGCAGCTGATGATCGGTTTGGTGAAGGAGTTAGTATTTCTGGTGATTTGGCAATTGTGGGTGCTCGGCTAAATGATGATATCTTTAGTAACAGTGGTTCGGCCTATTTGTTTCAATATGATGGTGTCTCATCTTGGTCAGAAATCGAAAAATTTAACTCACCGGACCCGGGTACAGCCAATGTTTTTGGTAGCGATGTGAATATCTCCGGAAATACGATAATTGTAGGATCTTACAGCGATGATGACCAAGGAGACAATGCAGGAGCTGCATATTTTTTTGATTTGACCAATACCATTATTGTTCCTCAGGTAATCAATGCCTGCGATTCTACCCTAATCAACGGTGTATGGTATTCGGAAACACAAACCATTAGTGATACATTTTCTACTAGCAATGGATGTTCCGATTCAATAACAATAGTAGATATCGAAATTTCAAGCTGTTCAGACTGTCCTACTCAAGAAATTCAAAAAGTAACCAGCTCTAGCCCGAATTCATCTCAACAATTTGGACTTGGTGTTGATATCAAAGGAGAATTGGCAATCGTTGCCGCTCCGGTTGATGATGATAATGGTAGCGCCAGTGGAGCAGCACATATATTTAGGTATGATGGGAGCAGTTGGATTGATGAACAAAAAATTAATGCTTCAGATGGAGGTAGTACGGATAGATTTAGTGATAATGGTGCTGTCGCAATTGCCGGGGATTGGGCGGTGGTTGGGGCAAGACTAAAAGATAGTGGCGGCTATGCAAACAATGGTCATGTTTATGTTTTTAAGTATGATGGCGTTAATTGGAACGAACATCAAATATTAACCGGTTCGAGTTCTACTACAAATGATCAATTTGGCGAAAGTGTGGCTATATCAGGAGGTTTTATTGTGGTTGGGGAAACTTTTGGTGAAATTTCTGCAGGGAATTCAGGTATCATTAACATTTTTGAGTTTGATGGCACCAATTGGGTTGAAAAACAAATTATTGAGGCATCTGATGCGGTTGCTAATCAATACTTTGGAGGTTATGTAGATATATCTGGTGATAGGATAGTAGTAAGTGCTAGATCTGATAATGGTAATAGAGGAGCTTGTTATGTGTATAAATTTGATGGTCAAAATTTTGTTGAAGAACAAAAATTAGTGGCTTCTGATGGTGCAGTTGGAGATAGATTTGGAATTGAAGTGGGCATTTCGGATGATGTAATTGTAGTAGGTGCTGATTTGGATGATAACAATGGTTTCACAAATTCCGGTTCTGCCTATGTTTATCGTTTTAATGGTTCCACCTGGATTCAAGAACAAAAATTGACGGCTTCTGATGAAGCTGGTGCTGATCAGTATGGTTTTAGTGTGGACATTTCTTATGATAAACTAGTAGTTAGCAGCGGTTTTGCTGACGGAACTCAAGGTTCACTTTATAAATATAGATATAATGGTTCATCATGGACAAATGAAGAAAAAATTGTTGCTTCTGATGGTGTGAGTAGCGATTACTTTGGTATTCGTTCTGCCATTTCAGGAGATTGGATAATTAGTGGTGCTTATTTCGATGATGATAATGGTTTTAACGCTTCCGGATCCGCTTATTTTTTCAACGATCTTCCTCAAGATAAATACTACCCTATAGCTGTAAGTGCTTGTGGAGATACCATGCTTAACGGAATAAGCTATATACAGTCACAAGTAATTATGGATACATTTCCTTCATTTAACGGATGTGGGGATTCCATAGTGGTGACAGAAGTTCAAATCTCGGATTGCTCAATAGAATCTTATTGCGAATTTCAAAAGGAAACACCGGGCGATGCTTTATCGGGCGATGCCGTCGGATATGGTGTAAGTGTTTTTGATGATTGGGCGGTAGTAGGTGCTTACCGGGATGATAATGCCAATGGTACAGATGCCGGAGCTGCCTATTTTTATAATTATGACGGAACGATTTGGAATGAGATACAAAAGGTAATTCCTGCAGATGCTTTTGCCAACGATGATTTGTTTGGTGCTGAGGTTGATATTTCCGGAAACTATGCCATTATTGGAGGAAACAGGAACGATGAAAATGGTTCACAATCTGGGGCAGCTTGGATTTATGGATATGATGGATCAAGCTGGATTTTATATCAAAAATTACTGGCCTCAGATGGTGCATTAAATGACAGATTTGGAGATGGTGTTGCGATTTCAGGAAATTTTGCAGTGGTAGGGGCGGCCTATGCAAATGTGGGAGCTAATTCTGCAGCCGGTGCCGCATATGTTTATTATTTTAATGGTACTACATGGGAAGAAAGTCAAATTATAACTGCTTCTGATGCAGCAAGTTCTGATCATTTTGGATGGGGCATATCCTTATTCGGGAGTTTATTAGCTATTAGTGCCTCAGATGATGACAATGCCAATGGAACGAGTGCCGGAGCAGTATATATTTTCGAGTATGATGGTTCAACTTGGAATGAAGTTCAAAAAATTATTACTCCTGACGGTACAGGTCAGGATTATTTTGGTACAGAAGTGGTTATATTAGAAGACTACTTGTTTGCATCTTCGATTAATAATGATAATGCCAATGGTTCTAATGCCGGAGCTGTTTATGTTTATGAAAGATCAGGTGCAACCTATGGCTTAGCACAAAAATTGTTGGCGTCTGATGGAGCCGCTGAAGATTGGTTTGGCCATCAGATTGATGCCACCAATGATATTCTGGTGGTTGGAACGAGGCAAAACGATGATCAGGGTACTAATTCAGGATCCACCTATTTATTTAAGAATAATGGCAGTAGTTGGGTTGAAATGGATAATTTCCTTGCTTCTGATGGAAGTGCCAATACTTACTTTGGGCATGATGTGGCTGTTTCAGATAATCACATTGTAATTGGCAGATACGGTGATATTGCCAGTTCAGGATCTGTTTACTTTTTTGAACCCAAGTTAGACCCTATCACTTTTGAGCAAAATGTATTATCCTGTGATTCAGCAGATTTAAACGGAAGTACTTATTATACTTCACAAACAATTATCGATACCTTCTCTGTTAGCAATTGTCAGGATTCAATAGTCACTACCAACTTAACTATTCAAGACGGAAGTGTAAGTATTACCTGTCCGTCAGACACTACCGTGCAAGAATTTGGATATGGTTGTTCGGCTACCCTTGTTTTGCCCGCTCCTGATGTCGTTTTAGGGGAGTGTCTGGAGAATACAGGGTTAAACTTTGATG
>JAGQYH010000069.1 GCA_020436175.1 Bacteroidota bacterium | reverse complement strand
TCTTTATTCCATAAACAGATGTATGATAAAGCTCTTCAGAAAAATTCGACCAGAATTGGTCACCAACGGAAAAATCAGTAATTACCTGCTTTACGCTATGGGGGAAATTATTTTGGTAGTAGCCGGAATTTTGATCGCGTTAGCCGTTAATAATTGGAGTCAGCATCAAAAGGAGCGCAAGGCAGGAGAAGATCTATTGGTAAGAATACACAGAGATTTGGTGCAAGACACGCTAAATTTTCAATCCATTATTGTTCAAAACAATCTGTTGAGAGAAGAAATTAAAGCTATACTAAGTGATCTATACGATGGTGTTGAAACAATAGAAGAAGTGCAATACATGAGTGCTGTTTACGATAAGGCTTTGGATCAGGTATTTTCACCCAATGATAATACCTATCAAAGTATGATAAGCTCAGGCACCTTGGGTTTGATTCATAATGAGGAAGTAAAAGAAGCAGTAATCGATCTATATGCAGAATATGAGCTTAAAAGAGCACTCTTGTCCTCCATGAACAGTTGGATGATCGGAATTGTCTCTACAATGGATACTGAAACTGATTTCATAAAATTCAACCAAGGTGTTTCAGATATTTATACTACTGAAGAAATGTTCGGCAAAAATGATCTGATTTTCTTAAATGACAAAAATGACCCCCGATTTCAATTGCTTGTAAGAGCCATCTCTGCTACAGCTTTTAATCAAAGTGCCGGTAATGCCATTTATGCTGCATTGATCGAGAGATGTAGAATTGTTATTGAACAAATTGAAAATGATACTTATCTATAATGGCGAAAACATTATGGCGATATAAACTATTCTTCTTTTTCTTTGGTTTGAAAGAATACAGGCTTAAAAGTGATCATCGTCCAGGCCCAGTTGTTAAACCTGCCTTTGGCACCACTATCTATATTATCCAAAGATGTGGTAGGCAACATAACAGACCATCCTACAGAAAAATCGACCATTTCATGGATTTTCAAACTATAAGAAGCATCAATTTCACCGCCTAAACTTCGGGGCATGGGCATGATTATATTGTTAGGATCGGGCAAATCTCTGCCTAACAAGAAATAATGTCCGGCAATCTTTAAGGTTGACTTTTCCCCAATTTTTCCCTGCACGCTGGCATAAATATCTAATAATCCGGCTCCGGCTGTTTGCGCCGGCACATTGATGAAATAGTCCATATGACCGTAGAATTTATGGTTGGTAGCATACAAAGTATTAAATGCCCTTGCTTTGGTATCGCCTGCTTTAAAAGCATCATTACCGGAAAGATAGTCTGCTCCCAAACTGAATTTCGTATGTTTAACCTTATATCCGGCAGAAATCGCTGCCATAAAAGCACGAACCTCCGCAACGGAATTCAACTTCCCAATTTGATAATAAAAGGTAGCTGTGGCCTCAAAATTACCGTTGGTTATTTGAAAATGTGGACCAAATGTTCCGGTAAAATATAAGGTAGAATCTGCAATATTTTCCATACCATTGGCTATGCCTATCCAACTCATTTTAAATTTATCCTTAAAGGCATGTTGGTACCAAGTAAAGACCAATGCTCTATAGTTAGCAATAGTATACGGCGATTTTTGCAGATCGAAACTTTCATTGTTGTACGCACCGCCCATGTGTAACTTCCAGTCATTCTTTTTAAACTCCATTAAAACACCATCATGACTTCTGGCTTGCTGTGCCCAACCCACATTTCCCAACAAACGCTGGTCATCATACACCCATTCCTGCCGACCAAGTTGTATGCTAAATGTCTCACATAAATTCACCTTTCCCCAAGCTTCATGAAGCGAAACTCCGGCAGGATCCGACAAGCTTAACTGTGGTTCATCGCCCCAAATTCTAACATCCTGAACAGAGAGCTTTACGGCAAATTTGGAGTGTTCATAATCTAAATTCAAGCGGCTGCGTTGCGAAAATATTACGCCCGTTTTTAAACCCGGTGCAAACAAATCGCGATATCCATTGTTAATTTCCAATCTTGGTCGTATCTCTCCGCTCAGTTTAAATTGTGCCCAAACCGGCAAGTTAAAGCATAAGAAAAATACACTAAAAATGATTGACAGATAAGACTTTTTCATATCATTTATTTAATTGCAGATAAGAAATAAAACTTTTTTGATTGTCGATATCCTTGCAGAGAACATGTAAAGAAGTAGTGCCCAAAAAGTTATAGAAGTTACTTCTTATACCATCGTAAACATTATGAAATGGGCACGGGTGCTCAGACGAACATTCTAAAAATCCAAGCACACAGTTATTCAATATTTCATACCCCTCAATAGCCAACAGTATTTGCATGAGAAATATCTTCTCTTTGGCATTTGCCAGTCCAAAACCACCGTTAGGCCCTTTAACAGATATTAAAATCTTTTTCTTAACCAACGTATTCAGAATTTTCCTTAAATAAGGTGCAGGAAGCCCTTGTGCTGCCGCTATTTCCTGAGGACTGATTAAATGATCTTCGTTTTCGTTACAGGCGATATAAACTGCTGCCTGAAATCCATACTGACTTTTTTTAGAGAGCATTTTTAATCGCTTTTGAATTCATTCTATCCATGCTTTGCACTGTGGTTTGCCTACATTTTTATTTATTTTACAAAGGTAAAAATTATTTTAAAGATATAATGGTCTTTATATATTTTATTAAAGAATAGATTAGTACATTTGAATCATTAAATTGATATATATATATTCACATTCAATTATTTAGTAATATATTATGAGAAAACTAGCCACAAATCTTTTAAATGCAACAGCCGTTATATTATTCATTAGCTTCTTTGCTTTTCTCTCAAGCTGTAGCAATGAGAATAATCTCGGTTATTTTGATGCTGCCACAGCAAAAATTATTGGAGAAATCAATCACCCTGACGTGTATGCACCGAATGTTCCCCCACCTGTAAAACCTAACAGAGGTGCGCTTAAACAGATCATCAATATGGAAGTTGTTGAAAAAGTAGGCCGTTTAGCAGACGGTGTAGAATACGACTTCTGGACTTTTAGTGGTACTGTACCCGGTCAATTTATTCGAATCGCCGAAGGTGACGAAGTAGAATTTCATTTAAAAAACCATCCCGATAATAAATTTGCCCATAATATTGATTTACATGCAGTAACCGGTCCCGGTGGTGGTGCAGCTTCCTCTTTTACTGCTCCTGGTCACGAAAGTATCTTTTCATTTAAAGCCTTAAATCCAGGTCTTTATGTTTATCATTGTGCTACTGCACCGGTAGGTATGCACATTGCCAATGGCATGTACGGTTTAATTTTAGTAGAACCCAAAGAAGGATTGCCGGAAGTAGATCGAGAATACTACATTATGCAAGGTGATTTTTACACGGCAGGAAAATATGGTGATAGAGGATTACAAGCTTTTTCAATGCAGAAAGCCTTGGAAGAAAATCCGGATTATGTAGTTTTCAATGGCTCTGTTGGAAGTTTAACCGGCGACAACTCTTTACAAGCTGAAGTGGGAGAAACCATTCGATTATATGTTGGAAATGGTGGTCCCAACTTGGTTTCGAGTTTCCATGTGATTGGTGAAATTTTTGACAAAGTATATGTAGAAGGAGGTGATATGATCAACAATAATGTTCAAACCACTATTATTCCTGCCGGAGGTGCTGCCATAGTTGAGTTTAAGGTAGATGTACCGGGAGAAGCTATTTTGGTGGATCACAGTATTTTTAGAGCCTTTAACAAAGGTGCAATTGGTAAAATCCATATTAGTGGTGAGGAAAATAAAGCTATCTATAGTGGCAAGTTAGACGATAGAATTTATCAAATTGAAGGTGGTGCCATTCAGGTAATGCCGGAGGTTGAAAAAGAACCAATCATTGCCGGTTCTTTGAAAGAAAAAATTACCGAAGGAAAGATTGTATATGATAACTTCTGTAAGGCCTGTCACCAAGCCGGTGGTAAAGGATTTACCGGTGTTTATCCTCCATTGGCCAACTCTTCTTACTTTAAAGGAGAGCCAAACAAAGCTATCAGCACTATCGTTAATGGTTTATCAGGTCCAATTATGGTAAATGGTACAGAATACAATAGTGCGATGCCTGCACAAGTATTAACAGACGAAGAAGTTTCTAATGTTGTTACTTATATCTTGAATGACTTTGATAACGGTGGTGGTGAAGTAACACCGGCTCAAGTAAAGGCTCAGCGAAAATAATATAACCCATGATGTCTGAACAATGAGTGCGAAGTTATTAAAAACAAACATTCAGTAACTTTACCTCATTGTTCTATATTGTTCTACTTACAATGAAAAAAACAATTGCTATCCTATTGTTTACTTTAGTGTTTCAAGCTGTCATTGGCCAATCTTGCAATACTAAAAATGTTGCTGTTTTGCAGGGAAGTTACATTCCTATGTACAACGATACTTCTAATGTTGAAATTGATGTGGAACAATTCAATATGGATGTAACGGCAGTCACCAACCAACAATACCTTGCTTTCGTAAAAGCCAACCCACAATGGCAAAAAAGCAAAGTAAAACGATTGTTTGCCGAAGCCAGTTACTTGTCGCATTGGCAAAACGACACCTTGCTCGGACCAAATGTTTTACCGGATGCACCAGTTGTATTTGTTTCTTGGTTTGCCGCTAAAGCATACAGTCATTGGTGTGGAAGAGCGTTACCTACCGTTGACCAATGGGAATATGCCGCCAGAGCAGATCACGACCATCCGAATGGCAACAGTGAGGCATTTAAAAATAAGTTGTTGCGCTTATACGAAAGCAAACACCATAATCACCAAACAGCCGTAGGAAAGGGCGAAGAAAATTATTGGGGATTACAAGATATGCATGGCTTAATTTGGGAATGGAATCTGGATTTCAACTCTGTTTTAATCTCGGGTGAATCCCGTAAAGATGGCTCTTTAGATAGAAACTTGTTTTGTGCAGGAGGTAGTTTGGGCAGCGTAGATCCCGTAAATTACGCCGCCTTCCTCAGATATGCCTTCAGAGGAAGTCTGAAAGCTCATTATTGTTTAAAAGGATTAGGTTTTAGAACTGTCAATCAATAAGATGAAGAATTCAATTTATATTTTTGTTGTAGCTCTTGCTACTATTTTTGTATCATGTCAATCCAATGCTCACCGCGATCAGCACAATCTTATTCCTGAAGAGCAAGTTGACTCTTTTCCTGAAACCTCCATTTTTAATATTGAACATAAATGGCTCAATCAGTTTGGAGACACAATTCAATTAAAGGATTTGGCAGGCCAACCAATTGTTATGGCCATGATCTACACCAGTTGTAACTTCTCATGCCCACGTATTGTTGCAGATATGCGTGAAATAGAATCATTAGTGCCGAATGACCAAGTAGATGACATTCATTTTGTGTTGATTTCAATTGATCCTGAAGTAGATCAGCCGGATACTTTAAAAGCATTTATGATTAAAAATGTAATGGATGAAAATCGATGGACATTGCTCACTGGCACTACTGATCAGATTCAGGATATTGCTGCAGTATTGGGATTCAAATACAAAAAGAGTACGTTGATGGATTATGCACATTCCAACCTCATCACTGAATTTGATAAACAGGGCAATTGGCTTCATCAAACAGAAGGTTTTGATGGCGATAAAAAAGAAATTGTAAGGATTTTACTGGAAGCTTTGTAATATTCGCCACAACACCTCAAAGCAATTCCTCTCAGAATAAAAAATGGGATAGCCCTCTATCAAGGTAACTATCCCGCACTATAAAAACACATCTTGAATGGATGATCGCAAATGGATTAGCGATGATCCAATTTTATTTTTTCAACTATTTAATGGTATAAGCAAAGCCTAATGAAAATGACCTTCCCACAGAGTAACTTCTGAAAGTTCCGGCAACTTCATCCAAGAACTCATAGTTCAATCGGCTGCTTTGACCCAATAAGTTTTTGGCACTTACACTGATCTTAGCTTGATCTGACTTACCGAAGCTTTGTGAGAATTTCACATCTAAATGATGGAAAGATGACTCGTAAATATCCGGAATATCACCGATACCCACTACCGCTAATGTTTTGCCTTTCACGTTATACACTAGATTAACCTCTGTACCGATCTCCACATTGCTGTATCCAATACTGGCATTCACCGTATAAGGCGACTGTCCTAATAAACCTCTGCTGTTCGGAGCATCTGCACCTACTAATTCATACTTCTCTTTTTGATCTTCAGAAAGATCAATCTTAGATTGTACATAAGTAAAATTTCCACCGATCGCCAAGTTGCTCAACTTCTCATGGATAAACGACAAGGTCTTTTTGAACTCTACTTCTACCCCGTAAAGATCTGCTTGCTCTCTATTGACCGGTGTTAAGTTATCTGCACCGGCATTTTCCAATGGCTCAATTTCAATTGGATTGATGAACTTTTTATAGAATCCGCTCACAGACACCATTTCACCTCTTCCAAAAAAGAATTCCCATCTCAAATCGGCATTATGAATATTGGTTTCGACCAAATCCAGGTTGCCGTAAAAAGTAGTTCCATCAATTGGATTGTACAAAATAGACTCTGATTTTTCTCTGAATGAAGGTCTAGCCAATGTTCTGCTATAGGCAGCTCTAACGTTCATGTTTTCAGTAGCATGATATACAAAATTCGCAGACGGTAAAAACTGGAAGCTGTTCAATACTTTTGTATCGATCGGTGTTCCGGTTAATCTATCGCTACCTTTGTAGTTCATCATGGCATATTCCACTCTCAATCCTCCAATAAATTTAAACTTAGGGTGGAAAGGAAGTTCGGTCATGGCATAAGCACCCACGATATTCATTGAACTGCTGTATTTGTTCTCGTCATCCACTTGTACGTTTCTGATCAAGTAGCCTTCATTATTCGTTGGAGAAACAATATTCTCCGGTGCAAGGATGTCATTCAAATTATCAATTTCAGCCAATTCGCTTGAAAAGTTATTGCTCTTACCGATGGAAACGGTATACGTTTCGTAATCTCTCATTTTAGTAATGCCCGAAACACCGGTTTGGAATTTAGACTTCAAATCTTTCCATTGTTTAAAAGGAATTTCAAAATCTACCTTAGTATTGTTATCCATTTCTTTCAAATCTCTATACACCTTATCCAGGTTAGAGCTACTGGTGAAAAGGATTTGATCATCTTGCAATACAAATTCAGAACTGGTTCGCTCCGGATTATTTACATTGGTCATACTAAATGCATTCGCCCAATCCACTTTCACATTATCATTGATCAAATGGCTACCTGAAAGCATGGTATTAGAGATCATTCTTTGGGTATAATCCAAATCTGTGATCAAACTGGTGAAGCCGTTTTCCTCATAATCGTTTTTGATAATGGATGTGGCTGATTTCTCACCGCTTTGAACATGAAGGTATTTCAAATTAACCTTGTTGTTGTTCTTCTTGATGGAACCGGATCCCATAGCACTCCATAAAGCACTGTTGACACCTACACTGCCGGATTTAGCAATGTCTTCAACAAAAGAATAACCTTGTTCGTTATTCTCTGCAATGATTCGTAGATCCGACTGTTGTTGGTCCGGTCTGAAATCAAACGAATTCTTATAATTTAATGCCACTACGTAACCTATCTTTAGATCGTTCTTATCGATCTGGTTACCTGCACTAATGGCATAACTTTGGTCTAGAAAAGTATTAGTATGCTGAGCAGCAATTTCCTTATTTAAACTGTTGGTATTGTAAAATACCTCTGCCGGTACATCTCTGTTCGGCTCATAAAATTTAGAGAACGGTAATGCTCTGCTTTTTGCTCCTAAGGCTACTGCATCTGCCTTAGTTCCATTGTATAAAATAAACTCGTCTTTAAAATGAGTTTTAGTATCGTAACCGAAGCTACCGGAAAAATTAATGTATTTCGAAGATGGAAAATCCATCGTTTTAACATCTACCATACCTCCGGTAAAATCACCCGGTAAATCAGGGGTAAATGTTTTATACACCAAAATGTTATCGATCACGTTAGTTGGAAAAATGTCCATTTGAACAGTATTTCTCTCCGGATCTAATCCAGGAATTTCCATTCCATTCAAAATGGATTTGGAATATCGGTCTCCCAATCCTCTAACATAAATATACTTTCCACCTTCGATGGAAACCCCGGCTACTCTTTTAATCGCTGAAGCAGCATCACTATCACCGGTTTTGCTGAAAGTTTGAGAAGAAATTCCGTTTAACAAGTTGCCTGATTTCTTTTGGATGGTAAACATGGCTGTTTCTGTATTGGTCACTGCTTTTGCACTTACCACCACTTGTTCCAACATTTGCTCGTCAGACTGCATTCTAACATCCATGATGTACACTTGCTTATCCGTTAAGTTAATTTGCTCCACTTTATAAGGCGCAAATGATACGTAGCTGTACACTAAATTGTAAGAACCAACTTTAACACGAAGTGTATAATTCCCGTCAATGTCGGTTGTTGTTCCAATGCTGGTGCCTTCGATCAAAACGTTAACACCAATAAGGGTTTCCCCTGTTTCATCATCGATAACTGTTCCTCGGATAACGGCAAAACCGTCGTTGTCGCTTACTGACTTTTTCTCTTCTCCGTCGTAATTAACCTGCGAGTAGAGATTGTTTTGTCCAATACTTCCTATTGTGATCAGGAAGGAGAAGACTAAGAATAAAAATTGTGTTTTCATTTGTGTGTGTGTGTGCTTTATAGTGAATTAGTTTGTTTTTCTTTATTTCCTTTTTTTAAGTAATGGCACCCGGCTTCTGAGAAAAACCAGGTGCCATTGAGACCTGTCATTAGTCTATTAAGTTTAAAGTTTTTGCCCATGTCCAAGAGAAATCGGCTGTTGCACCTTTTGTAAAAGTTGTAGTGGCCACATTTCCTGCAGCTTCAAAGCTGGCAATACTGTTAGCATTGGTTGTTGAATCCGCTGATGTTCCGAACACACCCGTTAAAGAGGCATTATCAAATTCAGAGTCAAGCACTTCTAATGTGCCATTGGTAAAGTTGGTATTAGCACTTCCTCCATCTACGAAGATCCAGTTGTTGAAATCTTCAAAAACACAATCAGTGATCGTACCTTGAGCGCCGCTTTTTAGCATAGCCGCTCTTCCGTTGCCACCTTTGTTGATGAAAGTACAGTTGGTAATGGTGAATAATCCGGTTGTATTGGAAGGACCTTCCGGACCATCTAACTCTAATGCATCATTACCTTCACTTGGATTAAAAGTTACCACCATTGAATTCGATACCGTTCCATCGTAGCTTTGGTCAAAATCCAATCCATCATCAGCTTGATATACGATCAATGCTTTGCTCACATTTACGGCACCACCAAAGATTTCGATTCCGTCATCATCACTTGAAATGATCTCAATATTTTCGATTTGAGTACCTGAACCAACACCACCTAAAGTTAATCCTTGGATTTCGCTGTTAGTTGCCAATTTGGTACCTGTAAATCTGATGGAAACAAATTTCAATTTACCGGAGTTATCGCCAGGAATGCTTCCACCGTATTTACCGAAAGCAAATGATTCCGGCACACCTTCTACTGAAGTTTCTGTATCACCTTTCGCTACAGTAGCAGAAATTGGCGCTCGACCCAAGATGATCAAACCTCCCCATTTACCTGCGTCTAAAGCAGGATCTAAAGTACTTTCTGTTTCACCTACAGCGATATCATCATCTACAGAAGTAAAAATAATTGGCTTATCGGCAGAACCTTCTGCCAAAATAGTACCGCCTCTTGCGATGATTAATGCAGAAGCATCTGCTCCGTCACCTGTTTTTGCTTTTAAGATCGTTCCCGGTAAAATGGTTAAGATGTCACCATCATCTACATAAGTAAATCTATCGATCACATAAATGGTATCAGGATGTAAAGTTCTTGTTCCTACACTTCCTCCTAATTCAACTGTTGGATCATCAGAAGTATTGCAATTTGAAAAATTAGCACAATCCGGATCGTTGCAATCTATCAAACCATCACCGTCATCATCAATTCCGTTGGTGCAATTCTCAAAGGATTGAGTATCTTCACTGCAAGAATTCATAGTAAAGGTGAATAATCCAATTACCATTGCCATTCCCAAATAATTAATCAATTTCATTGTTGTTTTCATTTTTTGTTTTATTTGAAAGCAAAGGTCAGGAAGAGATTTATCGTAACAGTGACAAGAGTTTGAATTTTAAGAGGTTTAAATACTTTATATCTGTTCTATTCGTGAAACAAAAAAGCATTTAAGACATCATTAATACATATTTTGATTTTAGCCTATATCATAAATTGGACTAAAATCAACTCAAACAATTGATTTTGTATTAGTTATATTGTTAAATAAAAGTTAGAGTAATTCATCAATGTTTCACATTTTAAATTTTACTTATTAGAGAATATTTGTTATTCACAGTATTAGATTTATAAACATTTTTCACCCTAATTTTACAGTTCAAAAAATCGCAACCAATGAAGCCTTTCTTATTGATA
>JAGQYH010000068.1 GCA_020436175.1 Bacteroidota bacterium | reverse complement strand
TTGGTATCGGTTCTCTCGGTGACAGCACGGTATATAATTTGTTATTACGACACCAACAAAATGATGCCTACCAACAAATTCTCAAAGACCTCAAAGTCAATGAGCGATTTAGCCACGAAATTCAACTTTTGGGCGACACCTCTCCTTTTCAAGATGGTTTGTTCGGCGCTACTGAAATGTTGGTAGATGGTTTCATGCATTTATACAAAGCGGGCATCATTAAAAAAAAAGTTTACGACAATATACAATTGCAAAACTTGATCAATGCTGATCTGATCGAAGCTAATTTTAAGGACAATATTCTTGAAGTGCTGTTCGACAATAGAGTGATCAGAAATCGCTTAACGGAAGAGGATTTCAATTTTCTTCAGGAATGGGGCATTCTAAAAGACAATCTCACTTTTGAAAATGATTTGATCTGCATTGATAATTATGACAAATTTAGACCCATTTTGGATGATGCCGCCAGTTTGAATATGTTAAAAACCAAATGTTTGGGCACTTCCCTTAAAAAAGGTCAGATGATGCACGGTGGATTTTTCTTGGGGCCACAAGAATTCTATCAATGGTTGAGAGATTTACCCGAAGCCGAAAAGCAATTGATCAATATGAAAAGTGTCCAAAAGATCAATCAATTGTACGGACATGAAATGATCAACCGATTACACAGAAAAAATGCAAGGTTCATTAATAGTTGCATGATGCAAACGCTTTCCGGTGCTGCCGTCAGTGATGGTCTGGAAAATGGTAAAGTAGTGAGTGGTGTTGGGGGCCAATATAATTTTGTAGCCATGGCGCAAGAACTTCCGGATGGCAATTCAATACTCAACTTACGAAGTACCCGTTTTGAAAAAGGAAAGTTAAAATCAAATATTGTTCCTTTCTACGGTCATATTACCATTCCCAGACATTTGCGAGATATTGTTGTGACCGAATACGGCATCGCCTTTATCAGAGGCAAAACGGATGCTGAGATTATTAAAGCACTGCTGAATATTACTGATTCGCAATTTCAAGAAGAGTTATTGACATGGGCCAAATCGATGGGTAAGATTGAAGCGGATTACCTAATCCCGGAAATGCACACGAACAATACGCCAGCCACTTATGCTGCCGTGCTGCGCAAGTTAAAAGAAAAAAGCTACTACCCTCCTTTTCCATTTGGTACCGATCTGAACAAAAAGGAGATAAAAGTCGGAAAAGCATTGAAAGCTTTAAAAAAGGATCTTGGTTCTAAACCGGCTTTGATTAAAACGATCATGAAAGGATTGTTCTTAACGCCCAAACCTCAGGATATTGAATTATTAGAAAGTATGCAATTGCTGAAGCCCAAAAACGTGAAAGAAAGGTTGTATCAAAAATTGTTGCTGGCTAAGTTTAGAGCATTGGGCTATTAAAGACATAAAAGTATTTTATTTTAGTGCGATTAAAAACGCTTGTATTGATGACATTTATCATCTAAGTCATCTTTCCATAGTTTTATTTTTATCAGAATATCTGATTTATGTCTTTGAACTTCAAACATTGCGTCACAGTTGCCATTATCCTGCTCTTGCTATGGAGTGTTGTCGTTACCAATGCTAAAACTATTGATGTTTGCAAATTATGTGATCATACTACCATTCGTTCCGGTGTTGAATTCGCTTCATCGGGCGATACCATAACAATACACCAAGGTGTTTATAAAGAAAACGAATTGATCATTAACAAACCTTTAACGCTAATCGGAAAAAAAGAAAGCATACTAGATGGTGAAAAGAAAGGAAACATTTTATTGATCGATGCCAACTATGTAAATATAATGGGTTTGACATTCATCAATGTTGGAAGCAGTTATACCGAAGATTTTGCAGCCATAAAACTTCGCAAAACAAAATATTGCAGGATCGAAAACAACTTTTTGGACAATGTGTTTTTTGGTATTGTTTTAGAGAAATCAAGGCAGGCATTGATAAAAGGCAACCAAATAAAAAGTAACGCCAAAGATGAATTTAACTCCGGCAATGGCATCCATTTATGGTACTGTCAAAACATAACCATTGACAGCAATGCACTATATAATTTGCGTGATGGCATCTACCTTGAGTTTGTTGACAGCAGTACCATTACCCGCAATATCAGTAAAAACAACTTGCGATATGGACTGCATTTTATGTTCTCTAACTACGATGTATATTCCAACAATCTTTTCCAAAACAATGGCGCCGGTGTGGCCGTAATGTTCTCCAAACACATCCAGATGTTTCAAAACACATTTACTAAAAATTGGGGAGTTGCCTCTTACGGATTACTGTTGAAAGAGATCAATGATGCAGAAATAAGTCATAATGTATTTGAAGAAAATACCATTGGAATAAATGTCGAAGGAACCAATAGAATCAACTATTTTGCCAATGATTTTAAAAGCAATGGATGGGCGGTAAAAATTCATGGTGGCTGCTATCTAAACAATTTCAAGCAGAACAATTTTCTCTACAATACATTCGATATTTCTTACAATGGAAAAATGAATGACAATACATTCGATAATAACTATTGGAGCAATTATACCGGTTATGATCTCAATAAAGATCAGATTGGTGACGTTCCCTTCCGTCCGGTAAAATTGTTTTCTTATGTGGTGAATAAAACCCCGGAAACGATCATTCTTTTGAGAAGTCTGTTTATTGATCTAATCAATGTTTCAGAAAAGGTATCACCCATTTTTACTCCGGATAACTTAATAGACAATCAACCTTTAATGAATATCTATCGTGATAAAAATTGAAAACATACACAAGAAGTTTGGTAAAGTAGAAGTACTAAAAGGAGTTGATTTACATATTGGCACTCCCGGCATACACGCCATTCTAGGACCTAATGGTAGTGGAAAAACCACTTTGATTAAAAGCATCTTAGGATTGGTTATACCGGATAAAGGCAGTATAAAAATCAATGGCAATAATATATCGCACCAATGGAAATATAGAAAAAACATAGACTACTTGCCTCAGATAGCGCAGTTTCCGAACAATCTAAAAGTAAGTGAATTACTGAATCTGATCAAAGACCTTAGAAATCAAAACACCAGAGATCAGGATTTGATTAAACTGTTTGAACTAACCCCTTTTTTAAATAAAAAATTAGGACATCTATCCGGTGGTACAAGACAAAAAGTGAATATTGTACTGGCATTTATGTGCGACAGTCCGCTGATGATCCTTGATGAACCAACAACCGGATTAGATCCATTATCTACCATTCACTTAAAAGAACTATTGAAAACCGCCACAAAGAATGGCAAAACAATACTGATCACTTCACATATAATGAGTTTCGTAGAAGAAAATGCCGATGAAATTGTCTTTTTAATGGATGGGAAAATCTACTTCAAAGGAAGCACTGCTACACTGAAAAAAAATACCGGCATGAACAACCTTGAAGCTGCCATTGCTGAACTCTTAAAAGAAAATCATGCTTAAAATATTAAAATACAGCTTCTACGACTTAGTACGCAGCAGATGGAGTTTAATCTATTTTGCATTTTACATTACGCTGGGTTTTGTTTTGTTGTTCCTCAATAACGACATCAGCAAATCTGTCATCACTTTAATGAACATTATAATTGTTCTCACGCCTCTAATTGCTACTCTTTTGGGCATTATGTACTACTATAATTCAAGGGAATTTATTGAGCTTCTATTGGCTCATCCCATGAAAAGAAGCGCCATCTTCATAGGCCAATATCTAGGTCTGTCCATATCATTAAGTATTAGTCTAATACTTGGACTCGGCATACCTTTTTTGATATACGGCGTATTGATATCAACCGTTATATTTGATTTTCTTACCCTTATACTGGTAGGCACTTTCCTCAATTTTATTTTTGTTGCATTGGCGTATAATATTGCTCTTTCGAACGAAAATAAGATAAAAGGCTTTGGCTATGCCATCCTACTTTGGCTTTTTCTGGCAGTAATTTACGACGGTTTATTGCTTACCTTACTGGTTGTATTTGATGATTACCCTCTGGAGAAAACAGCATTAATGGGTTCTGTACTCAACCCAATTGACCTTTCAAGAATTTTGATTCTTCTCAAACTAGACATATCCGCTCTTATGGGTTATACCGGTGCTATCTTTAAAAACTTCTTCGGAAACTCAATGGGAATGCTTATGGCATTTGCCATTTTGTTAGTTTGGGTCGTTCTGCCGGTCGGTAGAATTGTTCAGATCGCCAAGCGAAAAGATTTTTAAGCAGTTTTAATTGCAGATTAATTTTATTAAATACTTTTTTATCCTTTTAATAAATTGATTCAACAATCACATACCCCTTTATTTTAAACTTATTTCAAAATATCAAACCTCCAACTGATATATATCATACTTTCAGGTCTTTTTATATTTTAATATTACAGACATAAAACAATAATTATGAAAACAACTCAATTTATGCTACTTGTACTGCTGTTCAGTTTTACGAGTTGCGGCAATGCTGATAAAAGTAAATCAGATGTTGCGGAAACAAAAACCACTGTCACTGAAAAACCCAAATCAATGATCGCCGATCCTAGAGAAAATAAAGGTATCGGACCTATCACTAGTGTTTCACTGGGAGCAACAATTGATGAAGAGATGGCAGCACACGGCAAAGAAATTTATGATGCTAAATGCACAGCCTGTCATAAACCAGACACTAAATTCATAGGTCCCGCTCCTACCGGAATTTTTGAAAGACGATCTCCGGAATGGATTATGAACATGATCTTAAATCCTGAAGAAATGGTTCAAAAAGATCCGGATGCCAAAAAGCTATTAATGGAATTCAATGGCTCACCAATGGCCAACCAAAATTTAACTGAAGAAGAAGCCAGAGCCGTATTGGAATATTTCAGAACACTGTAAAAATCACTACCAATGAAAACGCTAACTTTCTTACTAACTGTTTCGATTTGTTTCTTTAGTGGATGCCAATCAAACACAACTGCTGATTCTTACATCAATTCCAATATAGAGGATAATACTACTGATGTGAATAAAGGACAGGCATTTATTGAGGATGATGGCTCCACTCCCAATATTTTGCAAATCGCTATTGGATCAAAAGATCATACGACCTTGGTAGCAGCAGTTCAAGCCGCTGAGCTAGAAAATTCACTTGCCAATGCCGGTCCATTAACTGTTTTTGCTCCTACCAATGAGGCATTTGCTGCCTTACCGGACGGTATAGTAGAAAACTTGCTTAAATCTGAGAACAAAGGCACATTGGCTGATATTATTAAATATCATGCTACTCCGGGCAATCTAAACGCTGAATTCATGAAAAATTTTAAAAAACTGGGGATGGCCAATGATAAAAGTGTAGCCGTTGAAGTGGTGGATGGAGAAGTACTGGTTGGAGGAGCTAAAATACTAGGTAGCGTCCCTGCCGGAAATGGCATTGTACATGTAATTGATAAAGTATTACTCCCACCAAACGAATAATTAAACCAACAAATAAACAATTATGAAAACGTTGAATAAAATCATTTTTACAATATTGGCTATACCTCTGTTACTTTCAGGGTGCCAAACCGGGAACTCCGGCCAATCAGGTGCATTAAGTAGTGATGTAGCCTCAAAAGTGTATGTTAAACCCGGAGAACACGATGAGTTCTATGCTATGGTTTCCGGAGGCTTTAGCGGACAGTTATCTGTCTATGGGTTACCTTCCGGCAGATTATTTAAAGTAATTCCTGTTTTTTCGGTTGATGCTGAAAAAGCCTATGGTTTTAATGAAGAAACAAAGCCCATGCTAAATACTTCACATGGCTTTATTCCTTGGGATGATTCTCATCACCCTGAGTTATCTCAAACGAATGGTGAAACGGATGGCAGATGGTGCTTCATCAATGGAAACAACACACCAAGAATTGCCAGAATTGATCTCGGTACATTTGAAACCGCTGAAATCATTGAATTGCCTTTTAGTGGTGGCAACCACAGTTCTCCTTTTACAACAGAAAATACGGAATATGTCGTAGCCGGCACCCGTTTCTCCGTTCCCTATCCACAAAAAGATATGGCTATAGAAGAATACAAAGGCAATTTTAAAGGGGCACTTTCATTTATCAGTGTTGGAGAAGAAGGCGATATGGATATTGCTTTTCAGATTCTAATGCCCGGTTTCGACTATGACCTAGCCCACTCCGGAAAAGGTAAATCTCACGGCTGGACTTTCTTTACAACTTACAATACAGAAGAAAGCAATAGCCTTCTTGAAGTAGGGGCATCTCAAAATGACAAAGATTTTATTGCCGCAATCAATTGGAAAAAAGCGGAAGAGTATATTGCACAAGGAAAATTTAGAACGGTAGCCACAGAATATGCTCATAATAAATATGATGACGCCACCCACTCAGCCACTTCTACCATAAAAAAATCAGTTAAGGTTTTGGATCCGGCTGATTGTCCGGGATTGGTTTATTTCTTGCCAACCCCAAAATCTCCTCACGGTGTTGATGTTGACCCAACAGGTGAATATATTGTGGGCAATGGCAAACTTTCCGCCAATCTTACCGTACATTCTTTTGATAAAGTTCAACAAGCAATTGCTAACAAAAGCTTTGATGGTGAAGCCTACGGCATTCCAATTCTTAAAATGGATGAGATCGTAGTCGGCGTGGTTGAACAAGCAGGCTTAGGTCCATTACATACAGAGTTTGACGGCAGAGGAAATGCCTATACAACATTCTTCATTTCATCAGAAGTAGTGAAATGGAAATTGGGAAGTTGGGAAGTTGTTGACAGGCAACCAACCTTTTACTCTGTCGGACACTTAATGATTCCCGGTGGTGACTCCAAAAAACCAAATGGAAAATATCTATTGGCGATGAACAAAATCACCAAAGACAGATATTTACCAACCGGTCCGGAGGTAACTCAATCTGCTCAATTATTTGACATTAGTGGTGATAAAATGAAACTTTTGCTAGACTTCCCTACCGTTGGAGAACCTCATTATGCACAAGGAATTGAAGCCGAAAAGATCAAACCCAGATCTGTACGAATATTTAAACTAGAGGATAATCAACATCCATTCGCTGCAAAAAGTGATAAAGAAACCAAAGTTGTCAGAGACGGCAATACTGTCCATATCTATATGACTATGATCCGAAGTCACTTTACGCCGGATAATATTGAAGGCATTAAAGTGGGTGATAAGGTGTACTGGCATATCACCAATTTAGAACAAGATTATGATGTGCCACATGGATTTTCAGTAATGGGCGCTCAAAATTCAGAACTCTTAGTAATGCCGGGTCAAACCGAAACTTTATTATGGGAACCTCTTTTAGAGGGCGTTATTCCATTTTATTGTACAGATTTTTGTTCCGCATTACATCAGGAAATGCAGGGATATGTTAGGGTATCCGGCAAAAACGCAAATGTGCCGCTAAAATGGTCTTTAGGCGATCACATGTAAGGTTTTGAGTTGACCTTTTTCATTTGGGCGGTGATTAAAACCACCGCCCTTTTTTTCTAAAATCTACCTCAATGAAAGCATCTTTAACCAGTAGAATTCTAATGATAATCGGGGCTTTACTCATCCTAGCTCTTTTTATCTTTCCCATGTGGAATATCACACTTGAGGCACCACAATATCCCGAAGCCATTGGCATGGACATTTGGGTGAACAAAATCACTGATCACAATCCAAATGACCTTAAGAATATCAATCTTATGAATCATTATGTCGGAATGAATGCTATTCCTGAAAAAATACCGGAGTTTGAATACTTTCCTTATATCGTGATTGGGATGTCTATCTTGGGAATTATTTTCGGATGGATTGGACGAAGAAATTTATTTTTGGTTTGGTTCTGTATGATGGTGATACTAGGTACTTTAGGCATGTATGACTTTTATCTTTGGGAATATGATTATGGTCACAATCTAGATCCTACTGCAGCCATTAAAGTTCCGGGACAAGCTTACCAACCTCCGCTTATAGGCTCTAAAGTAATCCTGAACTTTAAAGCCATATCATCCCCTATGATTGGCGCATACTTCTTATTTACAGGTATACTTACTGCTTTAATAGCATACTTTGTAGCACGTAAACAGGCTAAACAATGATTAATAATAGCTTCCAATTTTTATTGTCCGTTTTTATCTTCAACATCCTTTTAACCGGTTGTGGTGTCAAATCAAAACCTATCCAATACGGAATGGATGCTTGTTACTATTGTTCTATGAATATTGTAGATAAAATTCATGCAGCACAAGTAGTAACCACCAAAGGCAAGGTATTTAATTTTGATGCCATCGAGTGCATGATCAATTACACGCTTAAATCAGAACACGATGAAATTGCCTTGTACTTAACCAATGAGATTGCTTCTCCGGAAGAGCTAATTGATGCCACTCATGCCACTTTTCTAAAAAGTGAGGCTATTCCAAGCCCCATGGGCGCAAATCTATCAGCTTTCAAAAATCACGCTATGGCTGTTGAAAAACAAAAAGAACTTGGCGGACAACTCTATAATTGGGAAGAGATCACCACCTATTTCTTAACCCGTGACCAATAAATGGAACTGATATTTATCACTTGAAAATCTAAATAAGTAGTCTAACTTTAATATTTAACGCACCAAAATATTAAAGAGATGAAAAAAAATATGGGAATGGCAGATCGAGTGATCAGAGTAATCATTGCTGCCGTCATTGCAATTCTTTTCTTTACCAATACTATTTCCGGAACATTAGGCATCATACTTCTAGTATTGGCAGGCATCTTTGTGCTCACAAGTTTTATAAGTTTCTGCCCATTGTACGCACCATTTGGTATTAATACATGTGCTTCAAACAATAAGAATTAAACCTCATAAGCATTTTACTTCCCAATTAAGTTTAACTTAGTATTTCTATGAAATCCTTCGATGAAATTAAAAATTGGGTGTTAGAGAATCTAATTTCGTACAATACGATTGAGTATTTGGTATGGATGCTTTTTACCATCATCATCATTTATGTTCTCAGAAGAATTGTAAGAAAAAGAATTTCAGATGCCTCCGTAAAATACAGAGCACAAAAAGGAGTTGAAATACTTGGACTCGCTATTGTGATCGTATTAACCATTTCCTACTTTACCGGTAATGTTAAAAATCTGAATTTGATCATTGGATTGCTGTCGGCCGGAATCGCTATTACTTTACAGGAGCTTATATTAAGTATTGCCGGCTTCCTCTATATTTTTATTCTTAAAGTGTATAAGCCGGGAGATCGCATCGAGATCAACGGAATTAAAGGAGATGTGATTGATATTGATACTATTTATACTACCATGATGGAGATCGGACAATGGGTACACAGTGATAATTATACCGGAAGAATAGTGAAACTCAGTAATGCCTTCGTCTTTAAAGGACCTATTTACAATTATTCTCAAGACTTTCCCTTCATTTGGGATGAAATCAATTTCCCGATTAGATATGGTTCTGACATCGAACTCACGAAAAAGATAATATCAGATGCAGCATCTGAAACCTTAACGGATTATGTTAGCAGCTCTAAGTCAAAATGGGCAGAAATAGTCAATAAATATTACATAGAAAATGCCGTTTTGGATTCTACCATAGCCGTTTCATTAACGGATAACTGGACACAATTTAATTTGCGATACATAGTGGATTATAAAAAGCGAAGAATTACAAAAGACACCTTGTATGAAAAGGTAGGCCGCGCCATCCAAGCCACTAATGGTGCCGTGAAATTAGCATCTGCCACTTTTGAAATTGTGGATCTACCCGATCTGAAAATAAATAATACAAAACAAACGAATGGATAGGCTGTATGGAGGAAATTCAATTAATAACATCTAAAAATTTTACTTGATTGATAGCATGAATAAAGCCAGCGATGACCATTTACCGCACTATCGTGTTCGACCACGTTTTAAAAAAGTAACAGATCATTCCATTGAATATCTCTCTAAAAAAATTAGTGATGGCTTATCTCATGAACAAGCTCCTTGCAAAGGTCGGGTGAATCCAGGATACATCTCATTGTATTTGCCGATAAAAGAACAGCATTATTGGTCGCCACAATTATCACTAACTCTTGAAGAAAGCGACGAAGGAACTGTTTTGAGAGGTTTATATGGTCCTAGGCCGGCGGTATGGACCTTATTTGTTTTTTTCTATTCGCTGCTAGGTTTTGCCACATTGGTGATTGCCATCATTGGTTTTTCAAAACTCTCACTGGATCGAACAGCACCCATTTTATGGGCATTGCCTCCATTGATCCTAACCATATGCTCTCTTTATTTAGTTGCTTATTTAGGGCAAAAAGCCAGTCATGATCAAATGTTGACCTTACATCAGTTTCTAGAAAAAAGTACAGGACTGGTTATACAAGATGAATGAAATTCGTATTTTACTCATTGTCAAGAAAATTCATTATTTCATTTAACCGCTGCTATTTTGGAAACAAGAAATTCCGGTATAATTGTTTTAGCCGCTATTGCTGCTTTGGTGGCAAGTTTTTGCGATAAAGTGCATGTCATCACCAATACTTTATACTACCCTAAACCGGCGTGGGGAGGTCAGCCTTGGTGGACATTCCCCGGTTTCTTTGTCGTTTT
>JAGQYH010000067.1:5953-10656 GCA_020436175.1 Bacteroidota bacterium | reverse complement strand
TTGTGTTTTTCTACAAAAGCCAACATATTTTTGAAGTCTTCATCGCTGCCCATGGTAGTGCCCAGCAAAGATAAATGCTTCCAAAAGATCATCCTCAAGTTTAAATTAGAAGGAATACCTCTAGTGGCGCCATAAAAAACATATTTGCCTCCCGGATTCAATGTAGACAGCAGATCATTTAAACCATCGCCACCGGCACTGTCTATGATTAAGTCAATGCCGCCACTTTCTTGTTTAATTTGACTGTATGCCTCCGGACGGTGATAGTTAACGCGGCCTGAAGCGCCCATCTCAATGCATTTTTCCAATACTTCTTCTTTGCTGCTGGTGACCCAAACTTTAGCACCAATGGCCAAAGCAAACTGAAAAGCAAATTGTGCCACTCCGCCGCCAACCCCCGAAATAAGGATGTTCATGTCTTTATGAGCTTTGCCTTTATTGAAAAGGGCATTGTACGCAGTGAGCCCTGCCAACGGTAAGGCAGCCGCTTCACTTTCCGATAAATGATCCGGAATTTGATTGACTCTATCAATGTCAACTGATATGAATTCTGCTAACGTACCAAAAGAAGGCATCCCCAGAATTTCATAATCCTTCATATCCTGATAAGCATTGTGATCACCCCAGTTTATGTTCGGATTGATAAGCACATTTTTACCGATTAAACCTTCACCTTCCGCTCCGCCGGTCGCTACCACTTCGCCCACGCCGTCAGATCCGAGTATAGACGGATATTGAATTTTAGCATACTTCCCGGCTCTGATCCATTCATCTCTATGGTTCAATGCCGCAAATTTTAATTTCACTAAAACTTCCCGTTCGTTACATTCCGGAGCAGTAAAGTCCTCAATCTGAAATGAATTTTCTCTCAATACCAATGCTTTCATAGTAGTTCGTTTTCGATGGCTATTTGAATAATAACATAAATCATAAATCTAATAGTTCTGTTCAGATTAAAAAAGGAAACTTAAGAATCAATATTTAACACCTCAAATTGAACTATTATTAAGCAAATGTTTACTTTTGTTGTCAAGACAACAATTTCATTAACAAACAATTTTTAATGCAAGCACTTTTAAGACAATTTGAAGAGACGAAGCCGGAGATCGTTTTTGAATGGAAAGACAGGCTTTCGGAGGCAGAAGGCTGGTTGGTAATCAATTCTCTAAGAGGTGGCGCAGCGGGTGGCGGTACGAGAATGCGCATGGGATTGAATAGAAATGAAGTGATTTCTTTGGCGAAAACCATGGAAATTAAATTTACTGTGAGTGGTCCGGCCATTGGGGGTGCCAAATCAGGTATCAACTTTGATCCGCATGACCCGAGAAGAAAGGAAGTCTTAGAAAGATGGTATAAGGCGGTAACGCCCATCCTAAAATACTATTATGGCACCGGTGGCGATATGAACGTTGATGAGATTCACGACGTTATTCCTATTACAGAAGGATATGGACTTTGGCATCCTCAGGAAGGCATCGTTAAAGGGCATTACGAGCCGTCGGAAAGAGCGAAGATCAATAAGATTGGGCAATTGCGAGCAGGTGTATCTAAAATTATTGAAGACCCCAACTTTGTACCGGATAAAACGGTTAAGTTCACTATTTCTGACATGATCACCGGATATGGTGTAGCCGTTTCTGTAAAACATTTTTACCAGATTTGGCATCGCGATAGTGTTAGAGATAAGAAAGTGATCATACAAGGATGGGGAAATGTTGGCGCAGCGGCCGGATTTTTCTTAGCTCAAATGGGTGTTAAGATTGTCGGAATTATCGATGGAGGCGGAGGAGTGATCAAAGAAGAAGGCTTCACTTATCAAGAGGTTAAAGAGCTTTTTATGAATAGGAAAAGCAGAATGCTACATCACGATGATATGATCTCTTTCGAGGAAGCCAACAACAGAATTTGGGACTTAAAAGCGGAGATTTGTATTCCGGCAGCAGGCTCAAGATTGATCAATGAAGAACAATTGGATAGGATGGTGAAAGCGGGATTAAAATTGATTTCCAGCGGTGCCAATGTGCCTTTCAATGATCCGGAGATCTTCTATGGACAGATCTTAAGTAAAGCGGATGACAGCTTGAGTGTGATTCCCGACTTTATTGCCAACTGCGGAATGGCGCGTGTTTTTGCCTACTTAATGGGATCAAATGTGGAGATCACCGATAAAGCCATCTTCAATGATGTGTCTAATGTGATCAGAGAAGCGTTAATGAAAGTATATGAAATGAATGATTCATTGACCGATATTACGAGTAGAGCACTGCAAATTGCAGTGAATCAATTGCTGATAAAAGAAGAATAAGATGTATCTAAAAAGAGGAAACATACCACATAAAAGACATACTGTTTATAAGAGTAAAGAAGGTGCTTTTTATTACGAACAGCTTTTTGGTACGGAAGGTTTTAATGGCAAGGCGTCTTTATTGTACCATCTGGAAAGACCTACACAGATCACTTCTTTGGGCAAAGCGGTAAGCGTAGCTCCCAGGGCAGCAGTAGAACACAATATTGCTCCACGAAAGCTTGAAGGTTTTAATATTGCAGCAACGGATGACTTTCTAGAAAGCCGTACTATTTTGTTTTTCAACAACTTTATAAATATAGGGTTGGCGATGCCTAAGCAGTCTATGACAGATTACTTCTATAAGAATGGAGATGCCGATGAAATGCTTTTCATCCATAAGGGAAAAGGCACTTTACATACTTTATTCGGCGATCTGGCATTTACTGAAGGAGATTATGTTGTCATTCCCAGAGGATGTATTTATCAGATAGAGCTTGAAACAACAGACAATAAAATACTCTTTTTGGAAAGTAGAGATGAGATTTGGTTTCCCAAAAATTATTTAAATCGTTTTGGTCAGTTGATGGAACATTCTCCTTTCTGTGAAAGAGATCTAAGAGCACCGGAATTTGTGGAACCCATTAAGGCGACAGGCGAGTTTCCAATTAAGATTAGAAAGGAAGGAATGCTACATACGGTAAACTACAAAACTCATCCTTTTGATGTGGTCGGATGGGATGGTTATCATTACCCGTTTGCTATGTCCATTCACGATTTTGAACCGATCACGGGAAGAGTTCACCAACCACCGCCGGTACATCAAACTTTCGGTACCAGAAGTTATGTAGTTTGTTCTTTTGTGCCGCGTTTATTTGATTATCATCCCCAGGCAATCCCGGCACCTTATAACCATAGTAATATAGATTCGGAAGAGATCTTGTACTACGTGGACGGTGATTTTATGAGTAGAAAGGGCATCCGTCCCGGACAGTTTACATTGCATACCGGTGGAATTCCTCATGGTCCGGCACCGGGCACCATGGAGAAAAGTATTGGTGCTAAATCTACAGAAGAGTTGGCCGTAATGATCGATACTTTTCATCCTTTAAAATTAACTCAGGCAGCTTTAGATATCGAAGATCCAACTTATCTGACCAGTTGGTTATAAACCATTTAAGAAAATTAAAAAGAAGATTATGAATTCATCAGCAACAGATTTTTTACCCTTAAATGGAACAGATCATATTGAGCTGTATGTAAGTAATGCACTGCAAGCCGCCTATTTTTATCAGGTAGCGTTTGGCTTTGAACCATATGCCTACAAAGGGTTGTCTACCGGATCTAAAGAATATGAAAGCTATGTGGTGAAACAAGATAAAGTAACCATGGTGCTTACCAGTCCGATGAAAGGCGGTACTGCTGCAGGTTTGCATATTGACAAGCATGGTGATGGTGTGAAGGCTATCGCATTGTGGGTAGATGATGCGGAACATTCTTACAAAGAAACAATCAAGAGAGGAGCCGTCTCCAACTTTGAACCAAAGACAATTGAAGATGAACATGGTAAGGTAGTCTTGTCATCCATAAAATTATATGGAGATACCATTCATGTATTTGTAGAAAGAAAAGATTACAAAGGTGTTTTTCTACCGGGATACAAAGCATGGAACAATAACCTTAAAACAGAACCGGTCGGTTTTAAATACATCGACCACATGGTAGCCAATGTGGATTGGGGAGAAATGAATACTTGGGTAGATTTCTACAAGAATGTGATGGGTTTTAATCAACTTATCTCTTTTGATGATAAAGATATCTCCACGGAGTATACGGCCTTGATGAGTAAAGTAATGAGCAATGGCAACGGTCGTATCAAATTCCCGATCAATGAGCCGGCAGAAGGCAAAAAACGATCTCAAATTGAAGAATATTTGATGTTCTATGGAGGATCAGGCGTGCAACATATTGCCATTGCTACGGATGATATCATGCACACCGTTTCTACTTTGCAATCAAGAGGAATCGATTTTTTAACCGTTCCATCCAGTTATTATGAAGTGTTACAAGAAAGAGTAGGAAGGATCGATGAAAGCATCAGCCAATTAGCAGAATTGGGCATTTTGGTGGATAGAGATGATGAAGGCTATTTGCTGCAAATCTTTACCAAACCGTTACAGTCGCGGCCTACCATGTTTTTTGAAATCATTCAAAGAAAAGGAGCGAAATCATTTGGCAAAGGCAATTTTAAAGCTTTGTTTGAAGCCATTGAGAGAGAACAAGCAATTAGAGGAACATTATAATTGAAGACTATGGATCATAATTTGAATTATGGCTTTTTATTGGAGCGCACGAGTAAGAAATTAAAGCAAACCCTGCAACGAAATTTTAATGAAATTGGCGCCATCATTACGGTAGA
>JAGQYH010000067.1:0-5853 GCA_020436175.1 Bacteroidota bacterium | reverse complement strand
TTTATTGAACTAACCAAGAAAGGAACGGAAACCATTGAGAAATTACTGCCGGATGTGATTGAGTTTAGAAAAAAGGGTTGGGAGGGATTAGATCAATCAGATCTGCAAGCACTTAATGTGATCGTTGACAAGGTTTTTTACAATATGTCTCATAAAGAAGAACAGAAAAAATAGATGTACGATCTGAAACAAGAATATGATAAATATACCGAGGAGGATTTTCTCGTTTGGAAATTGCTATATGAAAGGCAATTTAAAAACTATCCTAACCGAGCGGCATATTCCTTTTTAAAAGGACTCAAAAAAGTAAATTTCGTAGCGGATAGGATTCCGCATTTTGAAGAAACCAACGAGGTTTTAAAAGCAACTACCGGTTGGCAATTAGAAGTAGTTCCCGGATTAATACCCGATAAGGATTTCTTTGAATTGTTGTCGGTCAAAAAATTTCCGGCCACCACCTGGTTGCGTAAAATGGAAGAACTGGACTATTTGGAAGAACCCGATATGTTCCATGATGTTTTTGCGCATGTACCCATTCTCACCAATCAGTTTTTTGTAGATTTCTTACAATCATTAAGCAAGATTGCCTTAAAACACATCAACAATCCCTTTGCCATCGAGTTGATTGGCAGGGTGTATTGGTTCACCGTGGAATTTGGATTGATCGATGGTAAACAAGGATTGAGAATTTACGGCGCCGGCATTTTATCCTCTACCGGAGAAACTGTTTTTTGTTTGGAAGATCAAGCAGTTCGATATCCTTATGATGTTAAGACCATCATGGAAAAGCAGTATTACAAGCATGCATTTCAAGATAGATACTACATGATTGAATCTTATGCTCAATTATTTGGTTCTATTGATGAGATTGAACACTGGTTGAATGTAGCGTTATTGAAATACCCAACCGTGTCAGGAGATGTAACTAAGATGGATTTTAAACTGGATTAAAGTATTCTACCATTGAAAGCCAAATTGCTATATATAATGATGGTGCTATTGTTGGCCACTCTCCAATCCTGCGGTCAGCAAAAAGTAGAAAGCAAAGCTTATCAAACACTGTTACAAGGTTTGTTGAGTCATAATGTGCCGGAAGTGCTTGTTTCAGATTCCATGATCAAAGATTCCAATATCATATTTCTTGATGCAAGAGAAAAAAAGGAGTATGAGGTAAGTCATCTCAATAATGCTATTTGGGTGGGCTATGACGATTTCAATATAGAACGGGTAAAGGATATTCCCAAAACTTCAGAAGTTATAGTGTATTGTTCCGTCGGATATAGGAGCGAAAAAGTAACTCAGCAGTTAGAAGAAAATGGATTTACGAACGTATCTAATCTATATGGAGGCATCTTTGAATGGAAGAATCAAGGCCATCAAGTGGTGGATGATTTGGGAGAAGTAACAGACTCCATTCATGCTTTTGATAAAACATGGGGCATCTGGTTAAAAAAGGGTATTCGCGTGTATTAGCCGAAAGTTCCGTAAATAAAGGTTCTACAAGTAAATCGCATAGGCATTTAACATTATTACTTACTTTTTTTAAGTGTTATACCTAATATCTATTGACATTCTACTTTTTATGGAATATGTTTGAAAATGCTTTGAAACAATAGGCAACTTGGTAAGGTAATCAAGTATGGGATTACAATTGAAATAGTTAAATAGCAAAGAGAAGATTGGATTTGCAATGATTCAATCTTAATGATATAGGGGTTTTTATGGGTTGAAACGTATCTTATTGATATTATTCAACCCTTTTTTTATTCTTTAATTTTTTATCTTATTACATTCTCCAACAACTATATTCAATATTAATTTTTCTTAACAATTAATTACAGAAAACTTAGAAACTATTTTTGGTTTCCAAGTTTATTCCGTCTACATTTGACCTCCAATTAGGTCGATATGTCAGACGAAAAAATGGTAACGGAAGAAGAACAGCAGCTAATAGATAAGATATTAGAAACTGCTCATAAATTGTTTTTATCCGTTGGTGTTCGAAGTATTACCATGGATGACTTAGCCAAAGAATTAGGTGTTTCCAAAAAGACGATTTATCAGGTTATCAGTAATAAAGCCGATCTGGTCAAGCATTGTGTTCAAAAGGAAATTGAAGACAAGACGGTGAAGATGATTGGCATCACTAATAACAGTACTGATGCTATAGAAGAAATGTTGCTGATCGGAGCAATGGTGATTGAATCACTCAATCAGTTTAATGCCAACATCATCATGGAACTTAAAAAGTTTTATCCTAAAGTATGGTTGTTGGTAGAGAAACATCACTCTGAATTTGTATTGAACAATATCAAGAACAACCTGTTAAAGGGGATTAATGAAGGGTTGTATAGACCTGAGATCAATGTTGATATTATCTCAAAATTGTACATCGGGGCTTCGCAACAATTGTTAGAAGTGAGTGATTACGGTGGTCAGACCTATAATCCATCTGATATTTACTTGGAGTTTTTTAGCTATCACATTAGAGGAATCGCTTCGCCACGTGGAGTTGGAAAGTTGGCTATCTATAAAAATAAAATAAAGTTTTCAATATGAGTTTAACCACGAAAATACTACTGGTATTTACATTAAGTGTCCATTTACTAAGTGCTCAAACCAATGAGGAAGTGCTTACGCTTAGCTTAAAGGAAGCACAGGAAATGGCGATCAGCAACTCGAAAGATGTGGTTTTATCTCAAATTGAGATTGACAAAGCTCATGCTCAGGTTCGTCAGGCATTGGCAGCACTCTTGCCACAAGTCAATGCAAATTTATCCTATACGCAATATGGAAAATTACCTTCTACCATTTTCCCGAATACGCAAGCGCAACAGGTAAATCAGATCTATAGTTTGATCGAAAATCAATTCGAGCAATTGGGCAGCCCGTTACCTGCACCGATTAGTACTGATCCTAGTGAAATAGAAGAGGAGATAGCTATTCAATTCGGTAGCAAGTTCAATGTCAATGCAGAGATAATGGCAACACAAACCGTATTTAATGGTGTGTTTTTGGTGGGAATTAAAGCCGCCAATGCTTTTATCAGTATTGTAGAACACCAAAAGCAGTTAACGGAAGAACAGATCCTGGATAATATTAAAAGAAGCTATTATCAAGTGTTGGCAGCCCAGGAAAACATTAAAGTTCTGGAAGACAATCTATCCAATATTCAAAAACTAAAAGACGATACAAAAGCATTGTTCGATAATGGTTTCACAGAAGAAATAGATGTGGATCGTTTACAATTGTCTATTAATAATATTCAAACTCAATTGGATCAGGCACAGCGCCAAATCAATTTGACAGAGATTGTTTTAAAATTTCAAATGGGTATTGATGTATATACCAAGATCGAGCTCGTAGGATCATTGGAAGACTATATGCAGGAAATTCAATACGATTTTGCAAAAAAGGGCGATTTCAGTAACCGAACCGAAATTTCATTTTTCAATGTGAGAGAAAAGGTGAACGAGTACAATGTAAAACGATACAAATCAGCGTACTATCCATCTATTACCTTGTTTGGTTCCTTAGGGTCCAGCGCACAAAGAGATAATTTCAGCTTTTTTAGATTCACGGATAATCATCCTTGGTTTAATCAGCGCTATTTCGGTTTTGAGGTAAACATTCCTATTTGGGATAGTTTTGGTAAAAAGGGACAGATACAATATGCTCAATTGGATGTAGACAGAATTCAGGCAGAGCGAGAAAAATTCTTCAATAGCCTTGACCTCCAATATGAAACTTCAAAGGAATCAATGATCAAAGCAAAAGAGCAGCTAGATTTTGCAGATAAGAACATAGAACTGGCAGAGAAAATATACAACGTAACTCAAATTAAATACAAAGAAGGGGTTGGGTCAAGTATAGAAATGACCAATGCAGAAAGAGATCTATATACCGCTCAAGCCAACAGATTAATGGCTGTTTACAACTTATTGATTGCTAAAGCCGATTTGGATAAAACACTCGGAAACTATTAAAAATTAAATGATAAATCGACAGAATAAAATGATATACAATAAAACTAACAATAGAATGAAGCCATACTTGTTAAAAGCTTTTGCCATGTTGATGCTGACCTCAATTTTATTTTCATGTAAGCCATCACCGGATAAAATGATCAGGAAAATTGATAGAAGGATTGAAAAGGCCGAGCAAAAGATCCAGAAATTCAAAAATAAGATCACCGGCTATGAACAAGCCAAAGAAATATATGCTCAAAAAGCGTTGGAGGTAGATAAAGATGATACCAAAGAAGTAGAAAAAACCAAAAAGCAGATCACCAAACTGGAGAAACAATTGGCTGACCTAAAGGCGAACTTAGTGGAGGAAGAAGTAGTGGTAGATGAATCGGGCAATACTGTCGTAACGCTCTTGGAAGCCAAACAGAAAGATTTTGAGCGATACATTGAAGTGCAAGGTGCGGTAACCAGTAAAGACAATGTAATGGTTGCTTCCAACACAGGAGGAGTGATCATGTCTATTTTGGTAACGGAAGGTCAGTCGATTGGAATTGGACAAGCCATAGCAGTGATCAATAGTGATGTTTTGCAAAAAAATATTGCTGAGGTACAGAATCAATTGGATTTGGCCAATACCATCTTTGAAAAGCAAAAACGTCTTTGGCTGGAATTAAATGTTGGTACCGAAGTACAATATCTACAGGCTAAAAACAACAAAGAAAGTTTAGAAAGAAAATTAGAAACGCTCAATACCCAACTATCTGATGCCACTGTAAGAAGTACCATTAATGGCGTGGTAGATGAAGTATTTGCCAAACAAGGAGAAATGGCCGGTCCGGGATCGCCTATAGCTCGAATCGTGAATCTTAATAATGTTCAGGTGGAGGCAGAAGTACCGGAGAGTTTCATCGGAAAGATCAATAAAGGCGATAAAGTGGAAGTATATTTTGCTTCTTTGGATCTCACCAGAAATGCAAGCATTAAAGCAGTCAGCCAAACCCTAAATCCGGGTAACAGAACTTTTAAAATAGAAGTAGATCTTCCAAATAAAGACAAGACCTTGAAACCATACCTTTTGGCGACATTGAAGCTGAAAGAATATGAAAGCGATAACCAATTGGTCATACCAACACGATTGATTCAAGAAGGTAAGCAAGGCAATTTTGTCTTTACTTATAACAATGGTACAGTGGAAAGAAATTGGATTAAAACCGGAAAAAGTTACCATGGCGAAACAGAAATTTTAGACGGACTGGAACCGGGTTCGCAGTTAATTGACTTAGGATTTAGAAATGTTTTAGAAGGGGATGAAGTGAAACTTCAGCAAGAAGATCAAGCAGCCGGAAACTAAAATGAATTAAGCCTAATATCCATCATAGCATAAATCAAACAAAATGGCAGAAGCCAATAAGAATAAAGACGTAACGAGAGAATTTGGATTATCATCGCTGGCCGTTGATAACCGAACCAGCATATTTGTATTAGCGGTAATGATCTTCATTATCGGCATATTCACCTATAGCCAAATGCCGAGGGAAAGCTTTCCTGAGATCATGCAGCCCGAGATCTATATCGGAACTATCTATCCGGGAAACTCTCCGGTAGATATGGAAAACCTGATCACCCGACCTATTGAAAAGGAATTGAAAGGATTAACCGGTGTGGATGAAATGACTTCAACATCCATACAGGATTACTCGACTATTTTGGTATCATTTGATTTTGATGTGCCTGTCACAAAAGCCCTGCAGGATGTAAAGGATGCGGTGGACAAAGCCAAAGCAGAATTACCTTCCGACCTGGATACTGATCCGGATATTTTTGAGTTGGACTTTTCAGATATGCCCATCATGAATGTCAACCTCTATGGTGAGCAATCCATGGA
>JAGQYH010000066.1 GCA_020436175.1 Bacteroidota bacterium | reverse complement strand
CCTGATGAGTGTTTGACCAACAACAGGGAAATTGTCAATGACCAATGGTCAAATCCAATTTTCAGGTTGTTCTTCAGGCCTAGTTACTATCTGAGCCCTTGTTGGTGTTATCACCAACAATAACTTACTCTAGGCATCTTTATAATGAACAAGGAAACTAAAGGTAGAAGAATTATTGGTATAAAAATATGCAGATGAATATTTGTATTGTTCAGGAACTATTGATAATTGCCAACGGGCTTGACAGGGATTTGAGTGGATGTAATCTAGCTTTTGTTCAAAGACCGGCTCTGAATAAAGATCAATACTCAAAGCATTTCTCTGCCATATTTTATAGCTTCTATCCTTTGCTTCAACTTTCAGACATTCTAATAAGTTTGGATGGTTAGATTGCAAGTAGAATTTGATTTGCTGGCCTGTAAACTTTAGAAAGTCTCGTTGAACATTTTTGCGGAGATGGCCATTATTTATCTTCCAAATCAAATGAATATGATTAGGCATAATTACAAAGGCATATACTGTAATTCTTTTTTCTTTCGATAAGAAACTAAGGCTATCGATAATAATCTGTTTGCATGTTTCATACTGCAAGATAGGTTTCCAATGATGAATGGAAGCAGTAAAAAATTGAGGAAAATATTCTTCGGTCAGCATTTAGCGGTAGATTCAATTATTTAACTAAAAGAGTCTATTACTATTGAAATTCCATAAATCTGAGTTGGGTTTTAACTGTGGTTGTTGGTGATAACACCAACAACGGCGTAAAATTGTTGATTAGTGTATAAGTATTTACTAGATAAATACAAATGTGCTTATGTTTGTGTTATGGGAAAAGAGAAAGAATTAACTAAAAAGTACACAATTTCGATTAAGGAAGATGTGATTGAGAAGGGCAAGGAGTTGTCTTTGTATGCTTTAGGTAAGGAGAATTTTAGTGGCTATATTACTTACCTTATCAATAGAGAGTATAGGATATTAAAGGCTAGAAAAGAAGAATAAGGTGGGTAAATTCTGCCCTTGTTGGAATTATCACCAGTAAGATATCAAACCCACCTACTTCTTCAACAAGCCGATCTCGATCAATCGTTCGGTGAGGTATTCACCGGCAGAAATAGGCTCGTAGGCTAGAGGATGTTGTTTATCAATACAATTCTCCAAGCAATCTAACCTCATTTCTGATCTTGGATGCAAAAAGAAAGGAATGGAATATCGCTCCAAGTGCCATTTTTCTTTGGGTGGATTTACCACTCTGTGCGTAGTAGAACGCATTTTATTGTTGGTTAAGCGTTGCAACATATCCCCAACATTTACTACAATCTGTCCCGGACCTGCTGAGATATCTTTCCATTCGTTGTTTCTGTTCAACAATTGTAAGCCGTCAGCGGAAGCCCCCACCAAAAGGGTGATCAAGTTAATGTCTTCATGCTCTTCTGCTCTAATCGCCGATGCCGGCTCTGAGGTGATTGGCGGATAGTGTATGGCTCTTAAAATACTGTTGCCATTGTAGATATGTTTATTGAAATAATCTTCCTCCAAACCTAGATAAAGCGCAATGGCACTTAACAAATGACTGCCGGCAGTTTCAAAACTCTTAAACAACAATTTTCCAACTGTATTGAACTCCTGAATTTCTTCGATTTCCATGTTTTCAGGATAAATATCCCTTACCGGATCATCACCTTCCACATATTGGCCGATTTGCCAAAACTCTTTTAAGTCGGCCACTTCACTTTGTTTGGCTTTTTCTCTTCCGAAAGAAGTATAACCTCTTTGTCCTGCCAATTCAACAATTTCGTATTTCTTTTTAGTATCGGTATCCATGCTAAAAAAGTCTTTCACATTCTTGTAAAAGTTGTCGATCAACGATTCCGGAATACCATGATTCTCCACTGCTACAAAACCTATATCTTCATAAGCTTCGCCTAATTTTTTCACAAATGCTTCTTTCTCGGCAGCATTGCCTTTGGTGAATTGTTCCAGGTCAACTAATGGAATTGTTCGCATCATAACAGTGTTTTTTTATTGAGTTTTATAAAGTAACGGGTTTAATTCGGATCATGGAAATAGTCGGCCATACATTCTGGCAAACGGTATCACTTCTCTAACGTGTTTCACACCGGTCACCCAACTCACTAATCGTTCTAAGCCCAATCCAAATCCGGCATGCGGAACGGCGCCATATCTTCTGAGATCCATATACCATTCAAATGCCTCCATTGGCAAATTATGATCTTTAATACTTTGGGTTAAAATCTCTTTGTTGCTTTCTCTTTCTGAACCGCCAACGATCTCACCATAACCTTCCGGGGCTAAAACATCTACACCTTTTACGTAATCCGGATGACCGTCCACTTCCTTCATATAGAAAGCTTTGATCTTTTTAGGCCAGTTATATACCATCACCGGCGCATCAAACAGTTTGGTCAACACCGTTTCATCGGAGCCGCCTAAATCTTCACCATGCTTAAAGTTTTTGGCAGAATTTAACCATTGTGGTAAGTTATTCAATTGCTCGGTGAGATCTTTAATGTCACCTTTTAGACGATCAATTTTATTTTGATTGAAGTTTTTAACGCCCTTTTTAACGCCGGGTTGTGCATTGGCCGATTCCCTTTCTTCAATTTCTTTTTCACTGGCGGCAATGGCTGCTTCCACCTGCTGCATTTCTTTTTCTAATAATTGGATAGAAGTTTGTCCATTAACTTCTTTCTCTCCTTTTAGAATTTGGATGGCATCATCATAAGAGATTCGAGGAAATTGCTGATTAACCTTTTTCAAGGCTTCAACATCTCTACCTAATATTTCCAGTTCTGTGGCACAGTTTTTAATGGATTCGTTGACAATGGTTCTTAAAAAATCTTCAATAAGATCCATGTTCATTTCATTGTTGTAGAAAGCCATTTCCGGTTCAATCATCCAAAATTCGGATAAATGCCGCCTTGTTTTACTTTTTTCAGCTCTAAAGGTTGGTCCGAAAGTATAGATCTTTCCAAAAGCCATGGCGCCTGCCTCACCATATAACTGACCGGTTTGGGCTAAATAAGCCGGCTCGCCATAAAAATCCGTTTCAAACAATGTAGTTGAGCCTTCCGCAGCATTCCCCGTAAAAATAGGAGAGTCTAATTGCACGAAATCACGCTCTTGAAAATAAGTATTGATGGCGTGTTTGATGCTGTTTCGGATCTTTAAAATAGCCCACTGCGATTTGTCTCTTATCCAGAGATGTCGGTTATCCATCAAGAAATCTACACCATGCGATTCACCTTTTCTTTTGGCGATTGGATATTCTTCTGCTTTATGTAACATTTGGAAGGATGTGGCTTGTAACTCATATCCTCCTTCCTGGCGTTCATCTTGGATAACAGTGCCGGTCAATTCAATGGCAGATTCCAATGTAGCACTGTCTGCTTCATTAAACTCATGGTCTGAAACGGCATCATTTCCGATCACACATTGACAATAGCCTGTACCATCTCTCAGTACGATAAAAACAACGGTTTTACTGCTTCTTTTGTTAGAGACCCAACCCTTTAAAGTAACTTGGTTCCCGACTTTGGCATGTATTTCGTTTATATAAGTATGCATAGTGCGTTACATTGAACGAACGAATTTACTATTTTAGAAAAATGTTGACTACTTTATAGCTTCGATTTCAATTGTTATAAGAATATCTTAACTATGAAAGGCAAAATGAGTTCAAATTTGAAAAGCAAATAGAGGATTAAAATATTATTTTTGACAACCGGAAGGATAGAATTTAATTATGCTTAGACAGAATTTATCACAGAAATTATCACAAAAGTTATCGCCTCAGCAAATTCAATTAATGAAGTTGTTGCAGATTCCTACAGCGGTGTTAGAACAACGTATCAAGGAAGAATTGGAGGCGAATCCTGCTTTGGAAGAAGGCAATGATGATCTCAATAAAGATGTCGATTTGGATGTTAAAGATCAGTCGGATGATAAGGATAATAATGATGAAGATTATCAGACAGACGATATTGATATTTCTGATTATTTGAATGAAGACGATTATAACTACAGCCAGTCGGATGGCTATAATAAAAAAGATGATGATGATAAAACTATCCCGGTCGCTGTTTCAGGCACTTTTCATGATCACTTGAATGATCAATTAGGGATGGTGACATTAACCGATCATGAGCGGAAAGTGGCGGAACAATTGGTTGGCAGCATTGATGATGACGGCTATATCCGAAGAGAGTTGGAGGCGATCATTGACGATTTGGCCTTTACTCAAAATGTTTCTTCCACAGAAGAAGAATTGGAAAGAATGCTAAAGGTGGTTCAAAAATTTGAACCTGCCGGAGTGGGCGCCAGAACTTTACAGGAATGTTTGTTGATCCAGATCAAGCGAAAGGAAGGCGAAAGCGATGCTACTAAATTAGCTTACATCATTTTAAAAGATCATTTTGAGGCTTTTACCAAAAAGCATTACGAGAAATTAATGCGACAGTTGGATATTGACGAAGATCAATTGAAAGATGCAGTGGCCGAGATATTAAAGTTGAATCCGAAGCCGGGAGGCTCTATGCAGCAATCCCGGTCGGAGAACCAGTATATCATTCCGGATTTTACCATTAAGAATAATAATGGCGAATTAGAAATATTGTTGAATTCCAGAAATGCGCCGGAATTGAGGATCAGCGATTCTTTTCGGGAAATGATGGCGGCTTATAATCGCGGCGCGAAGAAAAACAAGCAAGAAAAGGATACCATAGTTTTTATCAAACAAAAGATCGATTCGGCCAAATGGTTTATCGATGCCATCGTTCAACGACAACACACTTTGCTGGCAACCATGCAAGCTATAGTGGGTTATCAAGAAGAGTTTTTTCTAACCGGTGACGAAACCAAATTGCGACCGATGATTTTAAAGGATATTGCCGAGATTACCAACTTGGATATTTCAACGGTTTCAAGAGTGGCCAACAGCAAATATGTTCAAACCGAGTTCGGAACGATTAAGTTGAAATATTTCTTTTCGGAATCGATCACAACGGAAAGCGGCGAAGAAGTATCTACTCGGGAAGTAAAGAAAATACTGGAAGGGATTGTAGAAAATGAAAATAAATCAAAACCTTTGTCAGATCAAAGACTAACGGAAATGCTTAAGGAAAAAGGGTATAATATTGCCAGAAGAACGGTAGCGAAATACAGAGAACAATTAAATATTCCGGTAGCCCGTCTAAGAAAGGAGTTGTAGTGAAAGTATTATCGAAAGCCATATCTGCTGTCTGTCACCCATTGCTCATGGCCACTTGGGTGTTTATTTTATTCAGCCACATCAATAAATATGCTTTTGGGAATATCGATATTCCCAAAATGGGTATTGTTGTCCTGATTAATACTTTCTTTTTTCCGGCGCTCTGTATCTTTTTAATGTGGCGTTTACAGTTTATTCCCAATCTGGATATGAAGGATAAACAGCAACGGATCATTCCCTTTTTTGCGGTTATTATTTGTTACGTATGGGCATTTATGGCACTGAAACAAATACAAGCTCCCGGATTTTTGCAGCTCTTTATTTTAGGTGCGACCATATCGGTCATTCTTTCTTTTATCGTTAATATTTTTTACCGGTTGAATTTATACATGGTTGGGATCGGCGCTTTTATCATGCTATTACTTTTGTTTGCTTTAACAGGCAATGGCAGTGTGTCCAATATTTTGGTGTTGTCGGTGATTATTGCCGGTTTGTTAGGCAGTGCTAGAGTGTATGAAGAGGCCAGTACCTTGAACGAATTGTATTTTGGTCTTTTAGTCGGTTTTATGGGACAAATGGTAGGATTTGTGGCTTTGAGCTCCGGTGGTTATTCTATTATTTAGCAGCCTTTCCTACTTCGATTCACTGAATCACCTTTAAATTCTATTTCGCAAATTGTATATCTCCTTGTGCTAGAAAAACAGCTTCGATACCTTTTCGGGTAACTTCAAAACGTTCGAGTTCGAGATTGTTTAAGTATCCGTGAAAAAGCAGATTCTCATCGTGTTGGTATTTATTCATTTCTTCCTGCGCCAATATTTTAGCCGTAAAAAGATCTTCTTCAATACTGATTTCAATGGATTCTTTTAAAAAATCCTGAAAATCATCATGATAATACCGATCCAATATCTTTAGTAGAATATTGGCTGTTTCGAAACGATAATCTACGTCTTCAACTTTGATCATACGTGTTTTAGGATCGTAGATAGGATCTGCTTCAAAAGTTAAAATACTCTTGGTCTTGAAACGGAATTTCCATATCCTAATGCTGCCAAAAAGATCCAATCTGAATTCCAAACGCTTATCACTTCCGCTAATCTGCTTTACCTCTCGAAGCTTCAACAAATAGCGGCCATTTCTAAAGGTATATGGTTTGTCTTTAAATGTGTTGTTTACCCAAATTTCCATGTTGGGGTAATCCATTTTTCCGTTGACTACCACATTGAATTTGTATTTCAAAGCACCGTCTTCTCCCCAATTGGCAAATGGCCAAATATTAAATCCTTTTTTTGCTTGTTTTTGAATGATATTTTCCAAGTAAGATTTGATCTCCATTTTTATGGAAGCACCATTAACTTCCAAAGCGGTATTGGTGTCGTAGAGTTCAATAGGTTTCAATGAAAACAATTGCCGAAGTCTTCCATCCTCAGAAATTAGCGACTTTTGAATTTGACTCCAAGCCCTTTTGACAACTTCTCTTCCTATATATTTTTCGTATGATGGCATCTGCGAGGCATAAAATTAGAAACATTTTGCGGCTAATCGACATTAACAAATGATAACGAACACGATGAGCCTTTTCACATTAGACTTCATTTTAGTTTAGTAAATTTATTTCATTAATCTTTAATTCGCCGGAAGGCATAAAATGGAATTATGAAAAATATATGTCTAATAATGATGGTTTTGTTCGTTTCTCTAGGAAATGCTATGGCCTCAGATCCTGTAAAGCAATTGGAAATTGGCGATAAGGCCGTCAATACAAAACAAGTTTTAAAAGATGTTTCCGGTTATGAGTTGCAATTGAAAACTTTGGCGGCAGAGAACGGATTGTTGGTTATTTTTTCTTGTAATACTTGTCCGTATGTGGTTGCTTGGGAAGATCGATACAATGATATAGCCGAGCAATGTAAAGCCAATAACATTGGTTTGGTGGTGGTGAATTCTAATGAAGCCAAGAGAGATGATGCAGATTCTTACGAGGCCATGCAAAAGAAAGCTAAAGCCATGAATTATAATTTTTATTATGCTGTGGATACCAATCACGAATTGGCGGATGCCTTTGGTGCCACCAAAACGCCGGATGTTTTCTTATTTAATGGAGATTTGGAATTGGTTTATAAAGGCGCAATTGACGACAGTAAAGAGATCGGTGAAGTAGAAGAGCCATACTTAAAGAATGCTATGGCTAATATGATCAGTGGTGCAGTGATCAATCCTAATTCAACTAAGGCAATTGGTTGTACCATTAAAAGAATTAAACCAATGGAAAATTAGTGGATACAAAATCCGGTTGGCAAAAGCAACTCAATTTCTGAATTGACTAAAGCATTTTTCAGCCATAAAAGTTTAAGTCTCGAAGTGATTCGGGACTTTTTTATTTTCAATGTGCCTTGTGCAAAGCGAAGGATCTAAGCAAGATTTCCATATGTTGGGGATGCTGTATTGAGTATGTTGGAATAACTAATCTTTGGCGTAGCTGATCCTATCTCTCACTCTGCCGTCTTTGCCGTGGATGACCACGCTGGAGCCATAGTTCTTGGCAATATCTTTAGCCCTGTCTATGGCATCATCCTGATATTTATAAACGGCGGTATACCTTTCATTTCCTTCTCCTTTAACCGCCCATCCTTCTTCATGTGGCACAACATGTTGATGATGCGTTTTTCGTTCTGTATGAATCCCTTGATTCTTTAAGATGATCTTAGCGACTTTCTTAAACAGATTGGTCCAAAAGCTACTTTCTCTTATGTCCGACATATTTCTGAAGATAAGATTTTCTTTGACACTAATTTCACTAATTGCCGCAATTTAGCTTTCTAATCCGGGTCTTACTTTTAGCGTATCAATATTTTTAGGATGATGGGAGAAATTCTTGTCTTATTGTTAGAAACGACTACTTCGGCAATAATTCTTCTATCTCTTTCATGGATTCAAAGCTTTGTTCGTAAAAATCATTTACACCTTTATGGCCATTTAAAATTATGGTCGCCGGAATAGAGCCTGTCCATTCTTCACTAAAGGCAGGAATCCATTGGTTGGGTTTCTTTTCTGTAAAAAAGACAACATCAGATTTCAATTTATTTTTCTCGGCATACTGCACCAGTCGATCTAATGTAAAATCTAAACTGACTAAAACCACTTTTACCTTATCATCTTCTTTGTATTTTTCATTCAATGCTTCAAAATAAGGCAACTCTTTTACGCATGGCGCACACCAGGTGGCCCAGAAATTCACAATATAAGTAACGTCTTCATCGGTATATATTTCAGCTTGTAATTCTTCCAAATTATAAGAGGGAATTTCCTGAGCTTGCAGAGTGAAGGTCATGATGCTCAGAAGCAGAATAGCGAAAATTTTCATAGACATTATTTTTTGTAGTACAAGTACATATTTTGTACCAAAGTAAATTTACTTCACTTATTTAACTAAAATACTGACTTAACAAATATTAGCTTTGCGAGGTGAACAGAGATGCGATCATTAATTGGATTTTACTGGTATTACTGGGTGTAATTTGGGGATTCTCTTTTTTCTTTATCAAGAGAGGTTTGGCAGCTTTTGATTCCAATCAGGTCGGCGCATTGAGAATCTTTTTAGCCTTTATAGCCATTGTTCCCATTGTTCCTTTTGTTGGCTTGAAAGTACCTAATATAAAACTCCCTTTGATCTTTTTATCAGCCTTATTGGGAAGTGGTTTGCCCCCATTTTTATTTGCTTTGGCTCAAACGCGTATCAGTAGTTCCGTTGCCGGTATTTTGAATGCCTTAACACCATTATTCGCTCTTTTAGCCGGTGTATTTATCTTCAAACTGACCATGAAATGGAATCATTTGCTGGGTGTAATTTTGGGTTTGGGAGGAGCAGTCATGATTATAATTATTCAATCTGATGGAGCATTCGAATTTAATTTTGGCTATAGCTTATTGATCATTCTGGCGACATTGTTTTATGGCATTAATGCCAATATTATAAGAAGTAAATTGTATAAGATCCATCCGGTAAAATTGGGCATTCTTAACTTCTGTTTGATCGGCCCAATAGCAGGAATTTATTTATTCTCAACGGATTTTGTGGAGATCATGCAAACCAATCATCAGGCATGGGCAAGTCTGGCTTATATGGGTATTCTAGCCTCCATTGGCACGGCCTATTCTTTGATCTTATTCAACTACTTAGCCTTTCGAACATCGGCACTTTTTGCTACCATGGTCACTTATATCATTCCGGTAGTTTCTGTTATCATTGGATTTTTTGATGGAGAAACCATAAAGGCTGTTCATCTGATAGGGTTAGCGTGTATTCTTATTGGAGTGTATGTCAGCAGTTTTAAGAAACACAAAGGTGTGCAATCAACATCTGTTAGGCCGATCAATAATCCAATTGAATAATTAAGAAATTTTTCCAGAGAGAATAAAGAAAAGTGTTTTACATCCAAACCCAGCCATCAGGGGCGGGCATTCTGTTTTCCTGAACCATTAGCTTATTCTGATCAGTATCCACTTTGCCCCAATTGGGACAACCACATCCTCTTGATCCTGAACAGGCGGCCATCGTGAAGGCCAATAATAAAACAGCGATAAATTTTCGCATACTATATCTTTTAATCCTTTAACGTAGATTCGTAGCGTAAAATTATAATTTCTTGAGTCATTAAACAACTCCGTGAATAGTTTTCAAGATAGAACGGTTTTTATTGCGCCATTGAATTGGGGATTGGGACATGCGACCAGAACAATTCCCATCATTCATGAAGTGATGGCCAAAGGCGCCAAAGTTATACTCGGTGGTGATGGTCGTTCCTTAAAATTGTTAGAAAAGGAATTCCCAATGTTAACTGCTATCGAATTACCATCTTACGGAGTGCTGTATTCAGAGGGCAGTCAAATGGTAGCCACCACTTTATGGAGAGCACCGAAATATCTATCCGCTGTACGTTCGGAGCATTTGGCTTTACAAAAGATCATTGAAGAAAAAAATATAGATCTGGTGATCTCTGATAACCGATACGGACTTTGGAGTAAAAAAGTTAAAACGGTATTTATTTGTCACCAATTAGCGTTGATACCGCCAACAATGTTGGATTGGGCAACACCGGCTGTTTATCGTTTGCATAGGACATTCATGGATAGATTTGATGAAATTTGGATCCCTGATTATGAGTCGTCCAAAAGTTTGGCCGGAAGACTGGTTCATCAATTTCCGTTAGCAGAAAAAATGAAACTGATCGGTGGGTTAAGCAGGTTCAATGATGACTTGCCGGCAGTAAACATAGAAGAGTTAGGTCAGATTGATGTCGTTTGCGTATTGTCCGGCCCGGAACCTCAAAGATCATTATTGGAAGCAAAGATCAGAAAGCAAGTGAGTTCAATGGATAGAAATGTTTTGATCGTACAAGGGAAAACGGAAAATTATAAAGTTGAAAAGGAGGGGAATATGACGTCGGTATCGTATTTAACTTC
>JAGQYH010000065.1 GCA_020436175.1 Bacteroidota bacterium | reverse complement strand
ATCAACGATGCTGAGATAAAATTGAAGGAAGCCCAGGAAGCGTTTGATAATGGTTTATTCAATGAAGCTTCTTATCATGCTTATACCGGAATGGTTATCGGCGCCAAGGCATTGTTGCTGGCTGTTGATGTGGCTTGTAACACCCAAGCGGCTATTCTAAGCGACTTCGATCAACATTTAGTGGCGGAACATGGTTTTCAAGTGCCCGGAGGTAGTATAGAGCAATTGGCGTTGCAGATCAAAATGACCAAACCTACACAAGCCTTTGCTCATCAATTCATCCGACAATTGGTTGATTTCTTGGATGCGGTAAGATCGTTCAGATCGAAACAAGTGGAGCAGGATCTATTAGCGGCAGATAAATTAGTAGTAGACAATTATTATAAAGCGTAAAAGATGGAGAAGAAACCAAAATTAACCTTGGTTGGAGCAGGTCCGGGCGATCCTGATTTGATTAGTGTTAAAGGAGTAAAGGCGATTCAGCAGGCAGATGTAATTTTGTATGATGCCTTAGTGGATTCTGTTTTGTTGGAGTATGCTCAACCGGATGCGCTTAAAATTCATGTTGGAAAAAGAGCCAACAACCATCGTTTTACTCAACAAGAGATCAATCAACTTATTGTAGCACATGCCTTTAATGACGGGCACGTGGTTCGGTTGAAGGGTGGTGATCCTTTTATATTTGGAAGAGGTCAGGAAGAGAAAGAATATGCAGAGATATTTAATATTGAAGTAGCCGTTATTCCGGGTATTTCGAGTTCAACGGCGGTTCCGGCATCACAAGGAATTTCCTTGACTAAACGAGGAGTGAACGAAAGTTTTTGGGTGATGACCGCCACAACTTCTAATGGTCAACTTTCTAATGATATTGCGATCGCTGCTCAATCTACGGCAACATTGGTCATATTGATGGGCGTTGGCAAACTTCAAGAGATCGTCAATATTTTTAAACAAGAAGGTAAGCACGAACTTCCGGTAGCTGTTATTCAAAATGGTACGACCATTCATGAAAAATTTGCTGTGGGTACCGTGTCAACGATTGTTGATCAAGTAGTTAAAGAGAAGATAGGCACCCCCGGAATTATTTTGATCGGAGAAGTGGTTGCCGACCATAAAGCTTTCGATAGAATTAGAACTGACTTGGTGGCCTATGATATTTACTCCACTAAACAGCTTAGAAGATGAGTACATCCCACAATCCATTATTCCCGATATTCTTAAAAGCCAATCAATTGAACATATTGATTGTAGGGGCAGGGAATGTTGGTGCAGAAAAGTTGTTTTTTTTATTGAAAAGCAGTCCTGATGCAAAGGTTACGGTCGTGTCGGATGAGATTAGTGAAGAAGTAAAAACGATAGCAGCAGAATATCCGCAAGTAAATATCTATCAAAAGAGTTTTCATGCTGATGATCTTTTGTCTGTTGACATCGTGATTGCTGCCACCAATAATAGAGCCACCAATGTAGCCATTAGAAGTACGGCAAAAGAAAAAGGAATTTTAGTAAATGTTGCGGATACGCCGGATCTGTGTGATTTTTACTTAGGCGGAATTGTAACCAAAGGAGATCTCAAAATTGCTATTTCAACCAATGGTCAATCTCCAACTTTTGCAAAGCGATTCAGACAAGTATTGGAAGAAACCCTACCGGATTCCATTCCTGAAATGCTGGTCAATTTAAGAGCAATAAGAGATCAGTTGAAAGGTGATTTTGGAAGCAAAGTGAAAAAATTAAATGAACTAACTGCTGTATTAACCGATAAATTATGAATGCCATCCAAGGAAATAGTGTCAATTTAAAATACTTGGTCGAGAAATATCGGCTACTTTCTCCCTTGGAAAGAATAGTTCAGTTTTATAGGGATTTTAGACAAGAGGATGTTCTGGTCACTTCTTCTTTTGGCACTTCCTCAGCCATATTGCTCCATCAGATTGCTCAGGTAAATCCAACTCAGAATATACACTACATCGATACCACCTATTTGTTCAAAGAAACCCATGATTACAAAGATCAACTCAGTAAGCTTTTGAATTTGAATACCATCACCATTACACCCGAGCAATGGAAAAATGATTTTACTTCCAAAGATAAAACCTACTTAAACGACCCTGACCTTTGCTGTTCTGTAAATAAAGTAGAACCATTGAACGAAGTAAAGAAAGATTTCAAAGTTTGGGTGTCCGGTTTAATGGCTTTTCAAACGCCATTTAGAAAGAATTTGGATGTTTTTGAGAAGAGTGGGAATATCATTAAATTTTATCCATTGATTGATGTGCAACCTTATTTTGCCCGAGGTTATTTCACTAAATATAACTTGCCCAAACATCCATTGTTAGAAAAAGGGTATGCTTCGGTGGGCTGTACGCACTGTACCGAAAAAGGGGAAAACAGATCAGGAAGATGGATGAATGTGTCAGAAAAAACAGAGTGTGGCTTGCATTACAGAAAGCCGGACTAGATATTATTGATCAATCAATTGCCCGCTGCCTTTACATCGGTCGCATTGTTCTCTACCGCGTGTTCCCAGCCAATAACCTTTCCCATCACATTTTGGGCAAACGTTTTTCTTTTTTCGAAAAGGTTCAATGAACTTCAATACTAAGAAGGCAACAAAAACAATTAAAAATACGATTACAATTGCACGTATCACTCCATAAATTTTTAAAGTGCAGTGTGAAAGTAGCAATTCAATAAGGAAATTAATAATCAGTGAGCGTTAGTAATCTATAAATACTTACCTTAATTGTTAAAACAAACAAATTGAAAATTGCATTAACCGGTGCTACCGGGCATTTGGGCTATGTTCTTCATCAACAATTGTTAGCGCAAAACATCGATCACAGAATTTTGATGCGGCATAAGGAAGATTTTATTACGTATGACGATTTTGTTATTGGAGCATTGGGAGAGCAAAAAGCGATCGAAAACTTAGTGAAGGATTGTTCGGTGGTGGTTCATGTAGCGGGTATCGTTTGGCCGAAGAAAGGCAAGAACAATACAGTACAACAAGTCAATTACGAATATTCTAAACATTTGTATGAAACGGCGAAGCGAGCCGGTGCGAAGCATTTTGTCTATATCAGTTCTATACACAGCATGATCGTTCCTCCATTGGAAAAAGTGTTTGATGAAACAGCTGCTCTCGAACAAAATCCAAAATTGTCGTACAATTATTCGAAAGCATGTATGGAGCGTTATCTGGCCAAGCAAAATGAAATGAAGATCACTGTGATTAATCCAACGGCAGTAATTGGTACAGGAGATACTTATGTGAATGGCATGAACCAATTGTTTGTGCGGGCCATGCAAAATAAACTTCCGATGGTTACGGCAGGCGGGTATAATATTGTAGATGTAAGAATGGTGACGGAAGCCATCTTACAATCCGTGTTAAAAGGAAAAACAGGCAAATATATATTAGGGGATCAATATCATACCATGATGGATATTACGCAACAATTTGGAGTGGTAAACGGAATAAAAGTGACTCAAAAGGTTTTGGGTAAAAGATCGATGAAAGCATTGGCGGCATTAGTGCGTCCGCTGGAATTGATCGTGAAGAAACCAATGCCAATCAATAGTTACGCGGTTGAAACTTTGTTGGAAGGCCATCCTAATATCTCTTCAGAGAAGGCAAAAAGTGAATTGGATTTAACACCTATTCCAATGGAAAAAACACTTAGAGATCTGTTTGTTTGGTTTAAGGAAAAGAAACTAATAGTATGAACTATTCATTTTGGCAAGCAGTAGGATGGATATGGGTGGCTTTAGCTGTAGTTACCTTTCTGGCATTGTTCTTTTTGAAGATTACACCACCATACGGCAGGCATACCAAAACTACTTGGGGGCCAATGATCAACAATAGCTTGGGTTGGATGATCATGGAAGCGCCATCCGTCATAATACTTTGGTGCACTTTTACTTTTTTCTATAGCCATGATACGCCTCAAATAGCCTATTTACCAATGATCTTATGGTCGCTGCATTATTTCAACCGATCCTTTATTTTTCCATTCAGACTTAAAAACAAGCAGCAAAAAATGCCATTGGTCATTACCGGATCGTCGATCTTCTTTAATGCCATCAATGGTTTTCTCAATGGTTTGTTTTTGGCCATGGGATGGTTTTATGTTACCATTCCATTGATTATTATTGGTGTTATTTTGTTTTTTATCGGTATGTACATTAACATGCGGTCCGACAATATATTAATTGCCCTGCGACAACCCGGAGAGAAGGACTACAAAATTCCAAAAGGTTTTTTGTTTGAAAAGATCACGGCACCTAATCTGTTCGGTGAAATTGTGGAGTGGTTAGGGTTTTTTGTATTGGCTCCCAGTATGGCTACTTTCAGCTTTTGGCTTTGGACAATGGCTAATTTAATTCCAAGGGCAAGAGATCATCATCAATGGTATCTCCATAAATTTGAGGAATACCCTAAGGAGCGGAAGGTTGTTATTCCCGGAATTTATTGATTCCAATAAAAAAAATGGAAGGCTATTTAACCTTCCATCCCTACCTCAAAAATTTGATTTTTATAAGTTCTAAACTTTGCTAGTTGCATAACGGCATACTGCCCTTTTTTCCATGCACATAGATCAAAACACTATCCCGTGAGACATTGTCATTATGATCGCTTGCCATCACTTTAAAATAGTAGTTACTATGGCAGGCGGTGTCAATTACATAAGAGGTATCTATGGCATAGAAATTACCATGAGAATGCATATTCATACGCCACATTTCCTCCGTGGCACCATTGCCATGATCATAAGTATTAGTCACCGACAATTCGATGTTGTGTAATTCATCTTCATCGGTGATGTTGGCCTTGATTAAAACCACATTATTTGTGTCTGTAAAATACTCGCCACCGGTAGAGGCAGCAGGTAAAATAAAGTCTATTACAGGTGCTCCAACATCAATTGTTGTTTCATCATCGCAAGCCATTAGAAGCAGCACGATGACTGTGAGTGCAAAAAATATCTTGTTCATTTTTAATTTTTAAAATTGATAGGTAAACTGAATAGTATAGGTATTGCCCGTTACCAAGTCAGTGTTGTTTAAATGCTGACTAAACGGAATCTCCGTATGAAAAGCCAACTTGTATTGATAATAATTGAATTGAAGTCCCATCACTTCTGAAAACAAATACCCACCGGTATAAATTCTGTAAAAATTGTTGCTAATGTCATTGGCTTGCCAATTGAATTTTACACCAACGAAAGGATATAGCTGACCGTCTTTTACATCAAATTTGTAACTGTTTTGAATAGCCGTTTCAAACGAGTTGCCATATTTAAAATCATATCGGTTGGTGGTGGTAATTTTACCCATAACATTTCCCGAAAGGATGTAATTCTTCACTTTAAAAGCATAACTCGTTCCTAAAATAAAATCCCAGCTTTTACTCCCGAAAGGGATAGCAGTGGTGATGGATTCAGTATTGTTGCTATACTTTCCGGTCGGTATTTTAAGGCCACCACTAACTGACCATCTATGCTGAATTTCTTTCTCTACCTTCCGTTTATCAATTGGCGTATAAGTAGATAAAGTTACAGCATCACCTAGCCCAAACGAATGTGTTTCGGCGGTTCGATTAGCTTGTAAAAACAAAGGCAAATAGAATTTTATTTGCACCTTAGCATGAGGTTGATAGCTGCCGTTAATGGTGTAATTAAATAAGTAGTTTTTCTGTTTTTGTCCGTCGATAAAGGTTTTATAATTTTGGGCTTCTACCAGTAAGCCTACAGCGTTGCCGTTGTTGGCCGATAGAATATTAGCATCCAAGCCTAAACCTCCACCACCGCAATTATCGCATGCCATGGTGTTTATCAATGGAAAAAACATCAGAAAAATGATGAGATTTCTCATAATCAATATTGAATGAAATAAATTGTAAATACTGACTGTTAAACCATATTGTCTGCAGTCAGATCATAAGTTGTCCATAATCCGGGCTTGATAAAGCCGATCAATAAATGGAGAAAAGGTCAATATTAAACTGTCGGCGGACGAAAAATGCCGGTGGAGTAACCGGTTGGATGATAGACAAAAGCATCCCTATAAGTGATCAATTGATAATCGGATAAACTTAGATCGATGGATGTAATGTCAGATATAAAATAGGTTAGAATTTTGAATTTGATTTGCGGAGGTGGAATGTTGGCGGGAGAATTGGAAGTGTTGGAGGTTTCCTCTGTCAATACTTTTTTCATGTGACACTTACCGTTACATTTCATTTCCGGCTGATCCACATTCTCACAATAATTTTTGATGATGATAGGTTTTGCTACCTCATAAATAACCAAATGCAAACCATTTTGCATATTCATGATCACCACAAAAAAACCAAACAATATGACGAGTAAATACCGCATTATCGAAAGGCAAAAGTACGTAACATTTTGCCCTTAATGAGTGATATTCATCAGGTCAAAAGTTAATTAATGGTTTGTTGATGAAATAAAAAATGGAAGCCAAATATGACTTCCATTCTCTATTGATTTAGTATAGATAGACTTTTATCTATCGTTTGCTCATTTCTACAAAAGGACGAGCATTTTGTCCTGTATATATTTGTCGAGGTCTGCCAATAGGTTGTTTGGTGTCTCTCATTTCTTTCCATTGAGCGATCCAACCCGGCAATCTGCCTAATGCAAACAAAACCGTAAACATTTGTGTTGGGAAACCCATTGCTTTGTAAATAATTCCTGAGTAGAAATCTACATTCGGATATAATTTTCTAGATACGAAGTAATCATCTTCTAAAGCGATGGCTTCCAATTTCTTAGCGACATCTAATGCTGGGTCATTAATTCCTAATTTACCCAATACATTGTCAGATGCTTTTTTAATGATCCTAGCTCTTGGATCGAAGTTTTTGTAAACTCTATGACCAAATCCAAACAATTTGAATGGATCGTCTTTGTCTTTTGCTTTGGCAACGTATTTCTCAATGTTTCCACCATCAGCAATAATCATGTCCAGCATTTCCAAAACTTTCTGATTCGCACCACCATGTAATGGTCCCCAAAGAGCAGAAATACCGGAAGAAACGGAAGCATATAAATTAGCATGAGACGAACCTACCATTCTTACCGTGGAAGTTGAACAGTTTTGTTCGTGATCGGCATGTAAGATCAATAGTTTATCCATGGCATCTACAATTACAGGATCAATTTCCGTATCCTGAGTAGGCATCCCAAAGGTCATGTTCATGAAATTCTCCACATAACCTAAACTATTATTCGGATAGATGTACGGATGACCCATATAATTTTTATAGATCATGGCCACAATAGTTGGCATTTTAGCCAATAATCGCATCATTGATTTCTCTCTGTCACTTTCCGGACGGTTAGGATCCAAAGAATTTGGATAAAAGGCAGATAAAGCACAGATCATGGATCCTAGCTGACCCATAGGATGCGAATGAGAAGGATAACCATCAAAGAATTTTTTCATATCCTCATGCACCAAAGAATGCTCGGTCAATCTTTTCTCAAAAGCTTCGTATTGTGTTTTGTTCGGTAATTCTCCATTCAATAACAAATATTGCACTTCAACAAAGTTTGACTTTTCAGCCAATTCTTCGATAGAGTAACCTCTATAACTTAAAATACCTTTGTCGCCATCTAAAAAAGTAATAGCACTTTCGGTAGCACCGGTATTTTTATAACCCGGATCTAAGGTAACTACTCCACCCGAAGCAGATCGTAAAGAAGAAATATCAATACCGATTTCTTCTTCCGTGCCTTTTACTAATGGAAGTTCAATTTCTTTGCCGTTTACTTTAATAAGTGCTTTGTCTTCAGCCATAATGATCGAGAATTCTTTTCTTTAAAATCTATGCCACGATTTTGAATAGCATAGTAGCCGTTTGGGCGACGCTAAATTACATAAAATGTTAACGATTGTAAATGTATCTAAGTCCATTGAGGATTAAGAAATTATAAAGCAGAATATAAACAGCAGTTGGCAGTTGGCAGCAACAATTATTGTAGATACATTTTATATACTTATTCCTAATACAATTTACGAAACAAATTACCGCTTGAATCTTGATTTTGAGACTTTTATTGGATTTTTTCTTACTCCTTCAAACTATTCCAACCCAATGAAACTATATCGTGATAATTATCCCCCTTGGTATGTAATTTAACACCCTTGATCGCATCGGTAAATTCCCCGATAACAGAAATATCAGGATGATCGTCCATTTTTTGACGGTATTTAGGATTGACCGCAAACAAAAGTTCATAATCTTCTCCACCGCTTAAGGCACAAGTAGTTGGCCCGATGTTAAATTCCATTGCCTGATTATAGGCTTCATGAGAAATGGGCAAACTTTCTTCTTCGATCTGACAACCTACATTGGATTGTTTACAAAGATGAATGATCTCTGAGGATAAGCCATCGCTTATATCTATCATGGCAGTGGGAACAATTCCAAATTCTTCCAGATCGTCAATAATCACTTTCCTAGCTTCCGGCTTTAGCTGTCTTTCAATCAGGTAGGATTGCTTTTCTAGGGCAGGGGCAATATCCGGATTCTCCAAATGAATCTGTTTCTCCCGCTCTAAGATCTGCAAACCCAAATAGGCGGCCCCAAGATCACCTGAAACACATAATAGATCGCCTTCTTTGGCACCATTTCTATAGGCGATCTTTTCGGCCACTTGCTCACCGATCACGGTTACACTGATGATCAAACCTTTTAACGAAGCCGTCGTGTCGCCGCCCACCAAATCCACTTGATATCGCTCGCAAGCCAATTTGACGCCATCATACAATTCTTCGATTGCTTCTACTGAAAATCGATTGCTCAAGGCCAAAGAGATCACTATTTGTTTGGGATAAGCGTTCATGGCATATATATCAGAGAGATTGGTAACAACAGCCTTATAACCCAAATGTTTTAAAGGAGCATAGGCCAGATCAAAATGAATGCCTTCCACCAATATATCTGTACTCACCAACTGTGCCATTCCGCCGGCATTGATTACCGCTGCATCATCACCCGGTCCTTTAAGGGTGGATGGGTTAACCATTTTTAATTGATCAGTTAATCGATCGATCAATCCAAACTCTCCAATACTGCTGATTTCAGTTCTTTTTTGCTCGCTCATGCCATTCTTTTCAGGCCACAAAAATACATATAAGTTTTGGTTCCATTAGGGAAGTCGAACAGGATTTGTTCTGTCTAAATTTGACCTTAAAATGAAGTCAAACAAAGTTTGGCAGTAAATTTGACATAAACAATTTGTAATTTGTTGCATACAACAACATCAAAAAGCAAAAATAATTTATGTTTGCGACCGATTTTAGCCATCAGGAAGTACAATAAATGAAGTGGATAGGTGTAATAATGTTAGCTGTTGTGATTGGCGGATCCATCCCGGAAGCTCCGGATTATGCATCTGAAGAATCGTGGGCCGCACTGCCTTCCAAATTGGATAAAGCGGATCTTACTCCGGCCAATACCGACTTCAAGAACGATCAACAAAATGCCAAAGTAGATGTGTTTTTTATACATCCTACTACTTATTACCGATCGTACAGTGGAAATGGAGATGTTAAAGATGAACGGTTAAACGAGTTTACCGATGAACAAACATTAATCAATCAGGCTTCCGTATTTAATGGCAGCGCAAAGATCTATGCGCCAAGATATCGACAAGCGGCCTTACATAATTTTTTCAAAAGAGATGATTCGAAAGCGGAGAAGGCATTTAGTATAGCCTATTCGGATGTGAAGCGTGCCTTTGATTATTATTTGAAGCACTACAACAATGGTAGGCCCATTATCATTGCCGGCCATAGTCAGGGCAGCATGCATGGCGACCGACTTTTACGAGATTATTTTGATGGGAAGCCATTGCAAAAAAAGTTGGTAGCGGCTTATTTGATTGGACACAATATCCCTAAAGACGGATTCTCATTTATAACGGCATGCGATGATCCTACGCAAACCGGATGTATTGTCTCCTATAACGCATTTGGCTGGGATTCAGATCCGAAATATTATGATTATTCCAAGGCCATTTGTGTTAATCCAATCAATTGGAAGAATAATGGTAAGGATGCTGCGAGAGCAGATCATAAAGGGGGCGTTCCTAAAACTTTTGATGCCGTTGATGAAAACATGATCAGTTGTAAATGCAGCAATGGTGTGCTCTGGATCACCAAACCTAAAGAAAGAGGCTATGTAATGATGGGAGGAAAAAATTATCACATGGTAGATTATAACCTCTTTTATAAAGATATTCGAGTAAATGTTGCCGAACGCGTCAAAGCTTACTTCGATAAGCATTAGCCCATATTGAAGGCTTAATTTTTGATCAGACACCAAAACCCGCTCCATTGGCATCTTAGTTGTAGAACTGCTTCAGTAGAAGCAGGGAAACATTAAAGAATATTATGCTTCTAAAACGACAGCTTAACTTAAATAATAACCTTATGAAAGAAATATCAATAACCATAATACTTGTCTTTACCATTTTAATATCCTCATTTGCTATGCAGAAAAAATCTAATGCTTCCGATTTGAATTTTGATAATTATGAGACCAGCTGGACGAAAGTGCAGGATTTTGAAAATCAGGGGAAACCTAAATCAGCATTGGAGGAAGTGGAATTGATCATTTTGCAGGCAAGAAAGGAAACCAATTCGCCGCAGTTGGTAAAAGCATTGCTGCATAAGTTTAAGTATCAAATGGTGTTG
>JAGQYH010000064.1 GCA_020436175.1 Bacteroidota bacterium | reverse complement strand
TTTATTGGCGATGTTTTTAGCAGTCAATATGGGAGGCAGTGGCACTGCTCCGGCATTTTCTGCAGCCTATGGCGCTAATGTGATTAAGAGAAGCGTTATTCCGGGATTATTTGGAATCATGGTTCTGATTGGCGCATTGGTGGCCGGTAAGGAAGTATCATTAACTTTGGGAAATGGTTTACTGGAACACAGTTATTTCACTCCGCAAAACACATCCATTATATTGTTGTCCATTGGATTATCTTTGCTTTTTGCCAATCTATTCGGAGTGCCACAATCCACCAGTCAATCTACGGTGCTATCTATTTCAGGAGCTGCATTGGCGCTGGATGGTTTAAACACAAGAAAACTTTTTATAGAGATCATTCCCACTTGGATCATCTTACCCATCGTTTCTTTTTTTATCATGTTGATCCTTACCAAGTGGATTTTCCCGATAACTAAAAGAAAGGTATTCTCAGATGCTCATACTGTTTTACAAAACAATAAAGGCTTAAAAGCGCTGTTGATTCTGGCTTCTTTATATGTAGCTTTTTCCATTGGTGCGAATAATGTGGCCAATGCAGCTGCACCCATTGCCTCCCTTACCGCCAATTCAATTGGACAAAATAGCATTGAGAATTTTTTACCCATCATCATTCTTTCCGTATTGATCGTTGCTCCTTGCTTTGCCATTGGCAGCTCCTTATTGGGACATAAAGTAACGGAAACCACCGGCAAACAAATTGTGGAAGTGAGTCCGTTTTATGCCACTATTATTGCCTTCATTGTAGCCAGTTTATTGCTGTTTGCCTCAATAGTGAAAGGCATTCCTACTTCTTTAGTTCAATTGAACGGGGCAGCCTTTATTGCTTTAAGCATTACCAAAAACGGATGGAAGAATACTTTTCAAAACAAAACCGTTAAGAAGTTTTTCACCGTTTGGGGTATCGCTCCGGTGTTTGCCTTTATATTGACTTACGTGTTGATTCGGGTATTCAATTAGATTTGTGTTAGCCATCCAATCGACTCCACTAATCAATTATCAAACCGCCTAATATCCACCTCTTTCATTAAGCTTTCCCCTTTTTCCAAATGATTTATCAAATGGCTGGCAAAAAACGGACTTAAGGATATTCCTTTTGTGCCCATACCATTAAACACAAAAACCATTTCTGATTTTGGAGAAGCTCCTAAAAAGGGTCGGCGATCTTTCACTGTTGGTCGTATGCCTGCTTTCCGGTCGACTATTTCATAGGGCAATGAACACGTCTTTTCAAATTTCTTTTTGAGGGCTTGCATACCTTCCGGAGAAACAGTTTCATCCAAGTCGTTCCATTGAAAAGTAGAACCCACATTAAACAAATGATTACCCAACGGAATGATCTGCCCGCCTTTATTTAAAATACCATCCGGAAATTCCAGATCATCGCAATGAACCGTTAAGGCTTCGCCTTTTGCGAACGAGAAGGGCAAGTGATCAAAATATGGATTATAACGACCTCTGTATCCTTCACAAAAAACAATTTTATCGGCACTTATAGATCGATATTCAACACGCTGATCACCAATTGTCAATTCGTCAAAATTGAACTTTTCTTCAAGCAAGGCATTGTTTTGTTTCAGATAAGTTCTGAAAGTCTTCATTAACAAAGCCATGTCTAACCAAGCTGTTTGTTGAATGACGCCTACTCCAAATGGAGCATGCACGGAAGGCCATTCAGGATAAATTATTTCGGACAAATAGGTAGCATACTCACTTTCATCTGATCTAAGCAACCATTCATTCTGCTCTTGAATACCGGTAAATATCTTGAATATGGGTTTGGAGAAGTAAAACTGAATGCCTAGCTCCACTTCCATTCGTTCATAAAAAGTCTTAGCAAAAGGCAGTAATTCATCCACCATCCATGATTTTACCATCTTTCTTCCGGTAATAGGATTGATAATGCCTGTTGCCACATTAGAACTGGAGTTGATGTTATATTCATCGATCACCAGCACTTTCTTTCCGGACATCAGCAACTGGAATGTCAAACAAGTGCCAGCTATACCTTGCCCTACCACTATATAATCGTACATCCTTTCTCCTACCACTTTTTATATATTCTGCGGTAAAGGTCTAATTTTTCTTAAAATTTAGAAATTACAATATCAACGAAGCATAAATCTAAATGCTTATCCTACCTTTGCGCTTTGATTCTCAAAAATGCAACTCAACGCTACTTATAAAGATATCTGGAAAGTAGGCTATCCCGTGATGATAGGCAACATGGCACATGGTATCACCCAAGCCATTGATTATGCCTTTATGGGAAGAGTGGGCATTAATGATTTAAATGGCACATTAATGGCCGGCATGTCGTTTTTTTTCTTGGTAATGATTGCACTTGGATTCACCGGTGGTGCACAAATCATTATGGCCAGAAGAACCGGAGAACTAAATTATACCGGTGTTGGAAAAACATTTGATCACTTGCTTTATAAAGGCATTGTCCTCACTATTTTTATTTTTGCAGCTACCTTCTTTTTTAAAGATATCGGTCTGGATTGGATGCTTCAATCAGATGAGATAGTGGAGAAATCAGCTATTTACCTCCAATACCGACAATGGAGTATTCCTTTGGTGATCTTAAATTTAAGCTTGATTGCTTTTTATACAGGCATTGCCAAAACTAAGGTCGTTACCATCGCCACAGTGATTATGTCGCTCACCAACATGGTGTTTGATTATGCATTGATCTTTGGCCACCTGGGTTTGCCGGAGATGGGTATTGCCGGTGCGGCATTGGCTACTGTTATAGCCGAAATAATGGGAAGTATAACGCTCTTTGCAGCACTGATCATCAATAAGGATATTCGCATTTTTCATTTGTTTTCCTTTCCAAAAATCGACTGGACACTACTGGGCAGAATGTTCAATCTCTCTACGCCTATTGTATTTCAACACCTGATCGCATTAGGCACTTGGTGGCTCTTTTTTGTAATGATAGAAAAAATGGGAGAAGAACAACTGGCCATATCAGGGGTTATCAAAAGTCTGTACATGTTAATAGGAGTCCCGCTTTGGGGCTTTGCCAGTGCTGTTAAAACCATTGTCAGTAATTTGATCGGTCAAAAGAAAATAGAAGATGTTATTCCGGCAGTAAAAAAAACGATCAATATCAGTTTGGCCATCAGTGTATTTATGAGTGGTATCATATTTCTGTTTCCTAAATTCTTTTTGGGCATGTACACCGACGATATAGCCATTGTGGCAAAAGCTATCCCTACTTTGCATGTTATTTTGATTGTGATGCTGTTATTCTCTGTTGGCGTAATGACCATGCATGCCGTAATGGGTATTGGCGATACCAAAACACTCTTAATCTTTGAAATTATCTGTATCACATCTTATACCGCTTATGCCTATCTCGCTATTTTTGTATGGCATTTCGATCTTCCAAAAGTGTGGCTGAGTGAGTTTGTTTATTGGATTCTGTTACCAATACTTACCATTGGCTATCTCGCATTGGGAAAATGGAAAACCAAAGTGTTTGATTTTTAACGCTTCATTATAATTATCAGTTGTTTAGATTTGATTAAGAACCGCTTTCAAATCAATTCCTTTTTATTATTTATATAAATTTGTGCGCTAACAATAGTGCATGACAGCTCAAAAAGAATGGTTTAAGACTTGGTTCAATTCTCCTTATTATCATATTTTATATGATCAAAGAAATGAAGAGGAAGCCAATAAATTTATCCTGAAGCTCAAGGATTTTTTGCATTTAAACGGTGAGGATAAGATCTTAGATCTAGCGTGTGGTGCGGGAAGGCATGCTGCTTTTCTGTCTAAATATGTAGGAGAATCCATCGGAGTTGACCTTTCAGAAAACAGCATTCAACAAGCTCAAAAAACCTATGTAGCCGACAATTTGGAGTTTTACAAGCACGATATGCGCTTACCGTTCAGGATCAATTATTTTGATTACATTTTCAATTTCTTTACCAGTTTCGGCTATTTCAAGAAAGAAGCCGACAACCTTAAAGTATTGCAATCTATTAACAAAGGACTTAAAAAAGGCAGTTATGTTTTGATTGATTTTCTGAATGCCACCAAGGTGAAAAATGATTTGGTTGAAAGAGAGCAAATCGATAAACATGGCATTGAGTTTTACATCAGACGAGAGATCGTCAATGACAAGATCATCAAGCACATTAAATTTGATGCGGAAGAAAAGGTATTCAGCTTTACCGAGGTTCTTCAAGCGTTAACCAAAAATGACTTCCACAGACTTTTAACGCAAGCCGGATTTGAGGTAAAAACAGAATTTGGCGGGTATGAGCTGGAAGATTTCAATGAAAACATTTCCAACCGATTTATTGTTTTGGCGAGAAAAAAACAATAAATTGCCGCATGCCTGAGAAGCTATTAAAACCCTTACTACTTGTATGCACCCTGTTGTTCACGGTTCATCTCTTTCACCACGATATCGCTGAGATCTGGCATACATCGGTGCACATGATGCATGCGGAAGACCATCATCACAGCCATGAATTCTTAAGTCATACCAATCACCATGCTGCAACACCTATCGAAAATACACACCATCATCACCATCTCATTGATCAGTTCATGAGCTCTTTTGAGATGGCCTCGGGATTGGCCAAAGAAGGAGATCTACCGGCAGTGTGGAATACCGAGGTTAAGCATTTACAAAAGACCACTATTAACATTGATATATATTTCTATAGTACACTTGTACATTTTGACAACTTTTTAAACTTGTACAACGCACCTGCTTCATTTATTGACGCCCCACCACCCAAAGCATAGTCGCTCAATTTCCAAATGGTCAACGACAATCGCGTGACCTGATTTACAATTCATTTTTCGCACTTAGTTATTGAGTCAATCAACCTTTGATTTGACAAAGAATAGCTATAAAAACCATATCAAATGAAGTTATTCATTTACTTATTGATGGTTTGTCTTCCAACAATGCTTTTGGGTCATGAAGTTAAAGGCACCATCTATACAGAACAAAACAAACCCATTCCTGATGTGTACATTATCCATCAGGCCTCACAAAACTACGCGCTGAGCAACGAATTAGGCAAGTTCTCCTTAACCAATGTGGCGGAAGGAGATACCATTTATGTCAGTCATATTGGGTATAAATCAAAAACCATCGTACTTTCTGATCTAAGTCAAGAGTTGAATATCTCGTTGGAAGAGCAACAGATCTTAATTGATGAGATCACCATTGCGCCAAGATTGGATGCCATTAATTTGTTTTCAGAAATTGATGTGCAAGTCGCCCCGGTAAGTTCTTCTCAAGAAATTCTGACTAAAGTACCCGGATTAGTGATCGGACAACACGCCGGTGGTGGCAAAGCCGAACAAATTTTCTTACGTGGATTTGATATTGACCACGGTACAGACATCGCTATTAGTATGGATGGCATGCCTGTCAACATGGTATCACATGCACACGGTCAAGGATATGCGGACCTGCATTTTCTCATTCCGGAAGTCATTGATAAAATCAAATTCGGGAAAGGCAGTTATTATGCGGACAAAGGCAATTTTGCAACCGCAGGCTATGTAGATTTTAGAACCAAAGATCATTTGGAAGAGAGTACTATAAAAATAGAAGGTGGACAGTTTCACACTTTCAGACTTTTAGGAATGCTCAATTTATTAGATAGAAAAGGGCATTCAGCTTATGTGGCCTCAGAATTTATCACTATGGACGGCCCTTATGACAGTCCGCAAAATTTCAACAGGATCAATGTAATGGCAAAATACACTGCCAGATTGGATAACAAAGACAAGATATCTTTGCTTTTTTCTTACTTCACCAGTAGCTGGGATGCCTCCGGACAAATACCTCAAAGAGCTGTGGATGCCGGGCTAATTAGCAGATTTGGAGCTATTGATGACAATGAAGGTGGTCAAACCGGAAGGATCAATGCTATTATTGATTACGAAAAACGGATCAACGACAATTCCTTTGTAAAAAATACGCTCACTTACTCACATTATGATTTTGAACTCTACTCCAATTTCACCTTCTTTTTAGAAGACAGTATCAACGGAGATGAGATCAAGCAAAAGGAGATCAGGAATCAAGTTACCATGAGCAGTGAGTACAATAATCATTTCTCTATAGGGAAAATGACAGGATTGTTGAAAGTGGGTGCCGGTTTAAGAAACGACATGAGCAACGATAATGAGTTGTCCCGAACGTTGCAACGCAAAACACTACTTGAAAACATTCAGCTGGGCGACATCAACGAAACCAATTTTTATGGTTATATCCATGCAGAATTCAAACTAGGCAAATGGTTGTTGAATCCGGGAATGAGGATCGATCATTTCAATTTTAAGTACAATGATGCATTAGCTGCGGAGTATGACAGTCAAACAGCTCAAAAGATCACAGTAAGCCCTAAATTGAACATACTATTCAATCCTACAACCAATTTGCAATTGTATTTAAAAACCGGAAAGGGCTTTCACAGCAACGACACTAGAGTATCGGTAGCTCAAAACGGTAAAAAAATTCTACCATCCTCTTATGGTGCTGATATTGGTGTAATTCTCAAACCCATTCCAAAATTGTTGATCAATGTGGGTTTTTGGCAATTGTTTTTGGAACAGGAATTTGTTTATGTGGGTGATGCCGGTATTGTTGAACCTAGCGGAAAGACCAATCGTTTAGGTGTCGATTTTGGGTTTAGATATCAACCGGTCAAATGGTTAGTGTTGGATACAGATGTCAATTATGCTTATGCCCGTTCTACACAAGATCCGAAAGGAGAAAATTACATCCCCTTGGCGCCGGATCTAACTTTGAGTGGGGCGATCAGTATGGATCATGAAAAGGGATTCTTCAGTGCCATAAAATATAGATACTTGAAAGATAGACCGGCCAATGAAGACAATTCAATTGTTGCCATGGGCTATTTAATTTTGGATCTGAATGTCGGATATCGATGGAAAAACCTGAGTTTTGGATTTGAGATCAATAATCTCTTAAACAGCAATTGGAATGAAACCCAATTTGCTACTGAATCCAGATTGAAAGATGAAGTAGAACCGGTGGAAGAAATTCATTTCACTCCGGGAACACCCTTCTTCATCAAAGGAAACATCAAGTATAGTTTCTAAAATTCAACAACAAAATGATCGTGGCTGACATGTAAGAAAGTATGTAAGCCACGATTAATTTCCATAAGATTAAATCGGAACTGCAGAAGTAACATTAGATAGGCTTAGGTCGTAAATAGTATTATGGAAATTTTAGAAAAAATAAGTTTAGGAGATGCAGGACGGTCATCCCTACACAATAATAGAGTAACCAGAGAAAGAGCACTAGGTAAATATTTCAAACCTCCCAACATTGATTTGGGTGATCATACCAAAACCAAAAAACCATCTTACGAAGCCCCTACCAAAGAGCAATTGGAACGGATGGAAAAAGCCGAGGAGTTGAGAATGAAGAAAGAAAAAATAGTCTTGGGTATTGGTGCAGCCATTGCGCTATTAGTTGTTGTATTGGTTTTTAGTTGGCTGAGCTAAGTCCTATTCTTTTTATAGTTTTAGGCTTAAATTTCACAAAATGTCGTCTGAAACGATCAACCAAACCATTGATTTTGTTAAATCAAGTTTAGCTAATGCAGAAGGCGGACACGATTGGTTTCATATTGAAAGAGTTTGGAAAAACGCCAAAGTCATTGCCGCAACAGAAGAGGTAAACAACTTAGTGGTGGAGTTGGGCGCTCTATTACACGATATTGCAGATGCGAAATTTCATGATGGAGATGAAACCATAGGCCCCAAAAAAGCACGTCAATTTTTATCTGACTTATGCGTAGAAGAGGCTATCATCGATCATGTAGTACAAATCATTGAAAATATATCCTTCAAAGGAGGGAATGAAGCACAAAAATTTTATTCTCCTGAACTGGCCGTTGTGCAAGATGCAGATCGGTTAGATGCTCTTGGTGCAATTGGCATTGCAAGGACCTTCAATTACGGTGGATTTAAAAATCGTTCTTTATATGATCCGTCCATTCCTCCCAATTTAAACATGTCGAAGGAAGAATATAAAAAGAGCCAAGCCCCAACTATCAATCATTTTTATGAAAAGCTACTATTATTAAAAGATCGAATGAATACTGCCACCGGTAAACAATTGGCGCAAGAAAGGCATCAATTTATGGAGCAATTTTTAGAACAGTTTTATAAGGAATGGAACGCTCTTTAAATAAAATACCTTTAATTTGTGTTACAACATCATAATCGAACACAACTGTTTTCAATGAAACTTGTCCTTAAATTTTTATTGGCCATTATACTTGCCATTGTGGTAGTGGCCGCGGTCAAATTCAAAACAATAAAAAGATTATATACCGCCATTCATTTGTTTGACGAAAATGTCATTATCGACAATTTTCAAAACATGGATAAGCATTTTAAGGTTGTCCGTTGGGAAGCATCTGACCATCCCATCAGTTTTCCAAAGAATATATCTTATACATTGCCGGATAACTTCAGTTTTAAAGACTCACTGATCCAAGTGGATGAATATTTGAATTTTGTCAATACTGAAGGCTTGATGATCATTTATCGGGACACTGTCGTGTTTGAGCAATATATGAATGGCCTAACCGAATCTACGACCCACATTTCTTGGTCGATGGCCAAATCCGTGGTGGCTACTTTAATGGGCGTTGCCTACGATGAAGGATTGTATCAATTGGATGATCCGGTAACTCAATATCTGCCGCAATTTAAAGGAACGGCGTATGATGGTGTAAAGATCAAAGACATTCTTCAAATGAGTTCCGGTGTGAGATTCAATGAAGACTATGGTGATTTCAATTCTGACATTAATCGATTCGGGAGGGCATTTGCTATGGGGTCATCGCTGGAAAAGTTTGCCATGAGTCTGGAAAGAGAAAGGAAACCCGGCACCTATTGTCATTATGTAAGTATGGACACGCAGGTTTTGGGCATTTTATTGATCAAGCTCACCGGAATGAGTTTAACCGATTATCTCAAATTAAAACTTTGGGAATCATTGGGCATGCAAGATCAAGCAGAGTGGATAGTGGATAATACTGGTAAGGAAGTAGCATTGGGAGGCTTGAATATGACGTTGCGGGATTATGCCAAACTGGGACAGTTATATCTCCATGATGGTATGTATAATGATCAACAAATTGTGTCAAAGCAATGGATTGAAATGGCGACCACGCCGGACGCACCTCATTTAATGCCCGGAGAAAATGAAATGTCGAGTCATGATTATGGCTATGGTTTTCAGTGGTGGATACCCAACCCGGATGAAGGGGACTTTTTCGCTGCCGGTATTTACAATCAATATATTTATGTACAACCGGAGAAAGAGTTGGTTATTGTCAAACTTTCTGCTAATCATCATTTCAAACACGAAGGACAAGCTACGAAAGGTATGCATATCGGTTTATTCAAAACCATATCTGCAACTTTTCCCGATAAAACAATCCCTGAAAAAATAGAAATAAATGAACAAGCAAATTAGATTAGCCAAAAGACCTGAAGGTCTTCCGAAGAAAGACACGTGGAATTTAGTTGAAGAGGAAATTCCTACAATTGAAGATGGCGAAGTACTGATCAAGCAGCATTACATTTCTTTGGATCCGGCCATGCGAGGATGGATGAATGATGCCAAATCCTACATCCCGCCGGTACAAATCAATGAAGTGATGAGAGCCGGATCTATCGGTGAGGTAATTGAATCAAAAAGCGATAAATATAAAGTTGGTGATTATTTGAGCGGTTGGGGCGGTGTGCAACAATATGTTAAAACGAATGGAGATAATTGGTATCAGGTAGATCCGCGTTTGGCACCCTTACCGGTTTATATTGGTACTTTGGGAATGCCCGGAATGACGGCCTATTTTGGCATTTTTCGAGTAGGTCAGATCAAAGAAGGAGAAACTGTTTTGATATCAGGAGCTGCCGGAGCTGTTGGTTCTGTGGTTGGACAAATTGCTAAAATTAAAGGTTGCAAAGTAGTAGGCATTGCGGGTGGCGAAGATAAATGTCGGTATTTGATTGAAGAATTGGGTTTTGATGGTGCCATAGACTATAAAAAAGGAAATATTTATGATGCCATAAAACGTGAATGTCCGGTAGGTATTGATGTTTATTTCGACAATGTTGGTGGCGACATTTTGGATGCAGCTCTTTCCAGAATCAATATGCATGCACGAATTGTAATTTGCGGAGCGATCTCACAGTATAACAGAAATGTGGTGCAAGGTCCGAGTAACTATTTAGCATTATTAGTGAAGCGTGCCCGAATGGAAGGCATGGTGGTAATGGATTATGCCAAAGATTACAAACAGGCAGCCTTCGAAATGGGGACATGGATGAAAGAAGGCAAACTGAAAAGCAAAGAAGATATCTATGAAGGTATTGAAAACTTCCATAAAACCTTTTTACGTCTCTTTAGTGGAGATAAATTGGGTAAGTTGGTATTGAAGGTAAGTGAAGACTGATGAACCTCTCCGCCCTTCAGGCACCTCTCCTTTTCCTCGCTACGCTCAAAGGAGAGGAAGTTTCCGTGTTGAAGTATGATTTATGCTTCGAATGAGCTTTATTTAATTGATGTGATTTCTCATCTTTTCTTATCCAGTAATAAGTTTAAAAAGCGTACACTTATCAAAAACGCTAAGTCATCCCCTCCTGCGAAACGCAGTGGAGCACAAAGGAGGGGTGGCATCGGCTCGCCGATGACGGGGTGGTTGAGTTCAGTGTTTAAAATTTCTAGTGATTTCATTTAAAACCGCTTCTCTATATTTTTCGATTTCTTGATTTTCAAAAACCAATACTTTGAATCC